>DATBBZ010000303.1:0-4244 GCA_036270745.1 Gemmatimonadales bacterium
CGTAGAAGAGCTTGTCGGCCAGCTGGTGGATGATGAAGACCCCGGAGTCGGTCGTGGCCTTGTCGGTGATGACCTGGCTGTACGGCTTCGGGCCCTCGGGCTGCTGGGGCCGCTCGGCTCGCGGCGATTCGCCGCCCGGAGGTGCCCCCTGTCCGGCAGGACGGGTGGGCGTGGGTTGCTGGGCGACGAGACCGATGGGCAGGGCGAGAGCCAGGAAGCGCAGAAATGACGGCACGAAGCGCATGGACGGACCTGTGGCGTGTAGGGTTGGACGGCGTGATGCACGCCCTCCTGGTGCGGAGGGCCAACTAGTGTACGCGCATTCCTGAGGGTCCGCTGGTGGGAAAACGGTCAGTCGCGAGTGATCAGGCGCGCGCTGCGGTCGTAGAAGAAGTAGTCCCAGGCCCAGTCGAGCAGGACGAAGAGTTTGTTGCGGAAGCCGATGAGCTGGATGATGTGCACCACCAGCCAGACCACCCAGGCGGGAAACCCCGTAAAGGCGAGGCCCCGGATGTCCGCCACCGCCGCGTTCCGGCCGATGGTGGCCAGCACGCCTGGGTCCCGGTACTGGAAGGGACGGCTCTCCTCCCCTGCCACCTGGCGTCTGATGTTGCCGACGACCGAACGCGCCATCTGAATGGCGACGGGCGCGAGCATGGGGAGGGGCTGGCCATCGGCCTCCAGATAGGCCGCGTCGCCGATGACGAAAACGTGGGTGTCGCCAAGGAAGTGCAGCGAGGCGTCGACCGCCACCCGTCCCTGGCGAAGCGGCTTCACGCCGAGCATCGAGGCGAGGGGCACAGCTTCGACGCCGGCGGCCCAGATCAGAGTCCGGGTCGGGATGACTTCCCCGCCCGCGATTTTCGCCCGCTCTCCGTCGAAGGCCTCCACTGACGTTCCGAACCGCACCTCGACGTGCTTCTTCCAGAGCATTTCCGCGGTGGGCTGGGAGAACCGGGGCCGCATTCCCGGGAGGAGCCGCTGCCCCGCTTCCAGGAGCAGGATGCGCGTGTCCTGGATGTTCAGCGCCCGCGTGTCCCGGGACAGCACCAGCCGGATGAGCTCGGCTAAGGCACCCGCCATCTCCACGCCGGTCGGGCCCCCGCCCACCACCAGGAAGGTGAGGACCATGCGCCGCCGCTCGAGATCGGGCTCCAGCACCGCCTGCTCCATGCACGACAACACGTGGTTCCGGATGTTGACCGCGTCGGACAGCCCCTTCAGGCCCAGGGCGTTCCGGGCGATGCTGTCGATTCCGAAGTAGTTGGTGCGCCCACCCACGGCGAGGATGAGGTAGTCGTAGGACACATCGCCGGCCGAGGTATGGACCACCTGCGCCGTCCGGTCTACGCCGGTCATCTCGGCCATGCGGAACTCGAAGTTCTTCTGGCCCCGGAGCACCCGGCGCACCGGGCGCGCGATGGACGAAGGCTCGAGCCCCGCCATCGCCACCTGATAGAGGAGCGGCTGAAAGAGATGGTAGTTGTTACGGTCGATCAGGACGACGCGGACGGGAGCCCGCGCCAGGGCCTTGGCGGCCTCGAGGCCGCCGAAGCCCGCGCCGACGATGACGACCGTCGGGGTTCCCGCCATGCGTTACTCCAGGACGACCGCAGTCCCGTAGCAGAGTACTTCGGTGGCGGCGGAGCGCGCCCCGCCGATCTCGGACGCGTCGTAGCTGACGCCGAGGATGGCGTTGGCGCCCATTTCCCGGGCGTGGGTGATCATCAGATCGTACGCGGTCTGCCGGGCCTGTTCGCACATCTCCGTATACGCGCCGATGTTCCCGCCGACGATGGACTTGAGCCCGCCCAGGATGCCCTGAGCGATGGTCGGGGCACGGACGATGAGGCCCCGCACCAGTCCCTTGTATTCGCGGACGCGCCGCCCTTCGACGGCGAACGTAGTGGACACGATCATCGAGGACGCGAGAGCCACGAACCCTCCCTGAGGTGAGGAATCAGTCTGACTCGGACAGGATGGCGATGTCTTTGGACTGGTCGGCGGTGATGCGTTCTCGAACCTTGTTCTGGGCGTCGAGCAGGACGATCACGGGCTGATGCCGCTTCGCCTCCTCGGGCGTGTACTGCGCATAGGCGATGATGATGACGTGGTCGCCGGGATGCACCAGCCGGGCCGCCGCGCCGTTGACGCAAATGGTGCCCGAGCCGCGTTTACCCGTGATGGTGTACGTCTCGAATCGGTTGCCGTTGTTGATGTCCACCACCTGTACCCGCTCGAAGGGCACGATTCCGGCAGACTCCAGGAGGTCGGCGTCGATGGTGATCGAGCCCTCGTAGTGCAGCTCGGCCTGCGTCACCGTGGCGCGATGCAGCTTGGCTTTGCACAGGGTCAAGTACATGGTGGAAAGATAGCAGGGCTCGAAGGCCGCTTGCTCGTGAGGAGGGCGGCCATGTATCATCCGTCGGGCTTTCCTGGACGCCCTTTCCGGGGAGATGTGGATGTCGTCGACGCAGTCCCTCACCCGCTCGCTCATCGGCCAGAAGGTCCTCATGGCCGTCTCGGGCGTGGTGCTCCTCCTGTTCGTCTTCGCCCATATGGCCGGCAATCTGCACTTCTTCGAAGGCCCGCAAGCCATCGCGGACTACGCGAAGTTCCTGCGGACCGTCGGCGCGCCGGTGCTCGGGTACGGCCAGGCCCTCTGGATCGTCCGGATCGTGCTCATCCTCGCTGTCGTGGTACACATCCTCGCCGCCTGGTCGGTCACCCGTGCTTCCTGGGCGGCCCGGCCCGTCGGATACCACCAGCTGCACCAGGTCGAGACCACGTACGCGGCCCGCACCATGCGCTGGGGTGGCGTGATCATTCTCCTGTTCGTGGTCTTCCATTTGATGGATCTGACGTTCGGCTCGGCGAATCCCTCCTACGTGCACCTGGATCCCTACCACAACATGGTCGCGAGCTTCGCGCGCTGGCCGGTGGCGGTGAGCTACCTGGCGGCCATGGGGGTCCTCTGCCTGCACCTGTACCACGGGATTTACTCGGGCTTTCAAACGCTGGGACTGAATCATCCCCGGTATAACCGGTTCCGCCGGGCGTTCGCCGGGGCCTTCGCCGGCCTCGTCGCCGCCGGATTCGCGTCGGTCCCGCTGACGATTCTCGCGGGCTGGATGAGGTAATCGTGGAGCTCAAGAGTGCCGTCCCCGAGGGACCGATCGGCGAGAAGTGGGAACGTCACCGCTTCGAAATGAAGCTGGTGAACCCCGCCAACAAGCGGAAACACTCCGTCATCGTGGTTGGCTCAGGACTGGCGGGGGCCTCGGCCGCCGCCTCGATGGCCGAGCTGGGCTATCAGGTCTCGTGCTTCTGTTTTCAGGACTCACCGCGGCGCGCGCACTCCATCGCGGCCCAGGGCGGGATCAACGCGGCGAAGAACTATCCGAACGACGGCGACTCGGTCCAGCGGCTCTTCTACGATACGGTGAAGGGCGGAGACTTCCGCTCCCGGGAAGCGAACGTATACCGGCTGGCGCAGATCTCGGTGCAGATCATCGACCAGTGTGCCGCGCAGGGGGTCCCCTTCGCCCGCGAGTACGGTGGCCTGCTCGCCAACCGGTCCTTCGGCGGCGCCCAGGTCTCCCGCACCTTTTACGCCCGCGGCCAGACCGGCCAACAGCTGCTGCTCGGGGCGTATCAGGCGCTGTCCCGGCAGATCGGGCTCGGTGGCGTGAAGATGTACCCGCGCACCGAGATGCTCGACGTCATCGTGGTGAACGGACAGGCCCGCGGGATCGTGGTGCGGGATCTCGTGTCGGGGAGAATCACCTCCCACCTGGCCGACGCCGTGGTGCTCGCGACGGGCGGCTACAGCAACGTCTACTTCCTGTCGACCAATGCGAAGGGCTGCAACGTCACCGCCACCTGGCGGGCACACAAACGCGGCGCGCTCTTCGCCAACCCCTGCTACACCCAAATCCACCCGACCTGCATCCCGGTGCATGGCGACCATCAGTCGAAGCTCACGCTGATGAGCGAGTCGCTGCGGAACGACGGTCGCGTGTGGGTGCCGAAGACCAAGAACGATTCACGCGCCCCCGGCCAGATTCCCGACGCCGAGCGCGACTACTACCTGGAGCGGATGTATCCGTCGTTCGGCAACCTCGTGCCCCGCGACGTCGCCAGCCGGCGCGCGAAGGACATGTGCGACGACGGCCTGGGGGTAGGCGGCGGCCACCAGGTGTACCTGGACTTCCGGGACGCCGTCCAGCGCCTGGGCGCGGCCG
>DATBBZ010000304.1:0-1831 GCA_036270745.1 Gemmatimonadales bacterium
GATCCTGATCATTTGTCCCAGTGGGTCCTCGCCGGGGAAGTACTCTTTTACCAACTCCCGGTTGAGGATGACCACCTGCTCGCCGGCGTAGTCGTCGTGGGCGTCGAAGTACCGGCCGCTGACCAGCGGAATCTTCATCGCCTCGAGATAGCCGGGGGTAACCGCCTGCCAGTCAGCCTGACGTCCCGGCACCCCCGGGGGCAACGGCTTGGTCTGAATCTGCAATCCCGCATCTCCCATCTCGGTGGCCAGGGGAAGCAGCCGGGCAAAGCCGGCGGCCTGCACGCCGGGGAGCTTGCGGACCTCGTCGCCCAACGTATAGAAGAAGGTGTTCGCGCTCTCGACCGTGTTGTACTTCGCGGCGGGCAGCGAGAGTTGCAAGGTGAGCACGCGTTCGGCGTCGAAGCCGGGGTTGATGCGCAGGAGATTGACGAAGGTGCGGATGGTCAGTCCGGCCCCGATCAGGAGCAGCACCGCGAACGCCGTCTCACACACCACGAGCGCGGTCCGCGCGCGGCGGCGATCGACGCCGGCACTCTGTCCCCGGCCCGCGCGCAGGCTGTCGGCCAGATCCAGGCGGCGCACCCGCGCGAACGGTACGAGTGCGAAGAGAATCCCGGTGCCGACCGCCAGCAGCAACGAGAACCCCGCCACTCTCGCATCGATCCCGAGCTCGGCGACCCTCGGCACCGTGGTGGGCGCTCGCGCGGCGAGCAACCGCACGCTGGCCCACGCCAGGCCTAAGCCTACCGCGCCGCCCGCGAGGCCGAGGACCAGGCTCTCCCCCAGCGCGAGGCGCAACATGTCCCGAAGCCCGGCACCCAAGGCGGCCCGCACGGCCATTTCCCGTCCCCGGTCCGCCGCGCGCGTCAGCATCAGGTTGGCGACGTTCGCGCAGGTCAGGACCAGGAGCAACACCACCGCCGCGGTGAGGAGCATCAGGGCCGGACGCACCGCCCCCGTCACTTCGTCGTCCAACGAGACTGCGAACGGCTGGAACCGCATGTCCACCGGGTAGAGCCCCTGCTGGACCCACTGCGCCGCCAGCGTCCTGACCTCGTTGGTCACCAGCGCGGGGGTGGCACCAGGCTGCAGTCTCCCGATGACGTAGCAGCAGTGACCGCCCCGTATTGGCGCTGAGCGATCGATTTGCATGGGACCGATGATCTGGGCGGAGGAGCGGGACTGAAACTCGAGCGGCAGGCGAAATTCGCGGGGCAGGATTCCGGATACCCGGTACGGCTGCCCATCCACCTGGATGGTCTTCCCCACCAGCGTGGGATCTCCGCCCCACCGCCTGAGCCAGAGATCGAACCCGATCATCACCACCGCGGGACCATTGGGGATGTCCTCCGCGGGGGTGTACATCTGGCCGGCTCGCGGGGTGACCCCGACCACGTCGAGGAAGTTGGCGGTCGCCTGGGCACTCGTCACGCTCTCGGCGTGCCCCTCGGGCCCCGTGAGTGTCACCTCTCCATTGTCATTCCAGAGCGCGACGTCCTGAAACAGCTGCGTCTGGCGCTGATAGTCGAGATACTCCGCGAACGACACCCACGTCTTGTCGAAGTTGGTCCACTTGCTCCAGACCATCGCCAGGCGGGAGGGATCGCGATAGGGGAGCGGTTTGAGGAGCACCGCGTTGACCACCGTGAAGATCGCGGTCGAGGCGCCGATGCCGAGGCCCAGCGCGAGGATGACCAGGCCGGAGAAGCCGGGGCGATTGCGGAGTGAGCGGAATGTCTGGCGGAGCGTCATGATCAGCCGGGGAAGGGGTCTAAGATTGGACGGCCGGCCGGCTCCAGGGGTTGCAGCCTCCTACAGGGCCTGGTCC
>DATBBZ010000305.1:0-4374 GCA_036270745.1 Gemmatimonadales bacterium
GAAGCCGGCCGCGCAGATCAGCGTGACGCGGCAGCTGGGAGGGAACAGCATCGCGATCGCGGACAGCGTGGCGGGGGCGTTCCGGTCGCTCCAGGGCGAGCTGCCTCCCGGCGTACAGGTCAAGGCGGTCTACGACCAAGCGTCGCTGGTGCGCGACGCCGTGCACGGCGTGCGCGATGCCATGGTGATCGGCGCCGTCCTCGCCGTGATCGTGTTGTTTCTCTTTCTCCGTCACGGGCGCATCACCGCCATCAGCGCAACCAGCATTCCATTGACCCTGATCATCACCGTCGCCGCCATGCGTGCCTTGGGCCAGACCTTCAACCTGATGACCCTCGGCGCCATGGCCATCGCCATCGGCCTGGTGATCGACGACGCCGTAGTCATCACCGAGAACATCGCCCGCCATCTCGCGACCGGGGTCGAGCGCCACCGCGCAATCCGGGAGGCGGTGGCGGAGCTGGTCTGGCCGGTCACGACGTCGACGATCACGACGGTCGTCGTCTTTCTGCCGCTCGGCCTGCTCACCGGGGTTGTGGGCCAGTTCTTCGCCGCACTCGCGACCACGCTGACCTGTGCGGTGCTCATATCCCTCGGTCTCGCCCTCACCATCATCCCGCTGCTGGCGAACGAGCTGGTCACGGGGGCGGAGACGGCGCCTGCCGGGGCGGGATCCCCCCTCCGCTGGATTACCGACGCCCTGAACGGCCTGACCGAGTGGTACAGCGGCACGCTCGCCAGAGTCCTCCATCATCCCCGCCGCATCGTCGGCGCGCTCTTGGCACTGGCGATCCTCGGAGGTCTGGGCTACCGCATCGCCGGTACCGGCTTCCTGCCCGAGATGGATGAAGGGGCGTTTGTGCTGGACTACTTCACGCCTGGGGGGACGGCCCTCGCTGAGACCGACCGGGAGGTCCGGGTGGCGGAGGGAATTCTGGCGCGGACGCCGGAGATCACGGGCACTTCGCGGCGGACCGGGGCGGAGCTCGGACTGTTCGCGACGCTTCAGAACTCCGGAGACATCGTCGCCCGGCTCAAGCCGGGTGGGGAGCGGGACCGGGACATCTTCGCCGTGATGAGCGCGGAGCGGGACTCGATCAGTGCCGCGGTGCCGCGGCTGCACATCGAGTTCGTCCAGATCCTTTCCGACGTCATCAATGACCTGGCGGGGGCGGCGAAGCCGGTCGAAATCAAGGTGTTCGGAGAAAACCTGGATACCCTCGAGGCGTACGCGCGCCGGCTCGAGCCCCAGCTGACCGCCGTGAACGGCCTGGCGGACTTCTACAACGGCGTCAGTGAGCCGTCGGCGGAGCTGATGCTCAAGGTCCGCGCGGCGGACGCCGCCCGGGCGGGACTCACGCCCGACGACGTGGGGGCCGGCGTGCAGGGCGCTCTGCTGGGCGTCCCGGCCGGGGAGATCCACACCGAGGACCGGCCGATCGCGGTGCGGGTGCGTGCGCCCGACGCCGTCCGCTTCGATCTCACCCGACTCGCAAGCCTCCCGCTCCTGGGGCCCCACGCCACACGGCCGACCCCGCTTGGAGCCCTCGCCGACTTCCAGCCCCTCGACTCCCGCGCGGAGCTGTTGCGGGAGAACCAGCAGCAGATGATCGACATCAACGCCGGCGTGGACCAGCGTCCCCTCGGCGACGTGATGAAGGACGTACGCCAGGTTCTCGCGGCCCAGCCGCCGCCCGCGGGCGTGCGGGTCGTGATCGGGGGGCAATACGCCACCGGACAGGCGGCGTTCGCCGCACTCCTGATCGTGCTCGGTCTCGCCGCGCTCTCGGTGGTCGCGGTCATGGTGGTGCAGTTCGAGTCGTTCCTCGAGCCGCTCATCGTCCTGGCGGTGGCCCCGGTGTCCTTCACCGGCGGCTTGGCCGCGCTCCTCCTCACCGGGACCGACCTGAACGTTTCTTCGATGATGGGATTCATCCTGCTGGTCGGACTCATCGTGAAGAACGGGATCATCCTCCTCGACTTCACCCGGCTGCGGATGCGCCGTGATGGCCTCACACTGGAGGCGGCGCTCCGGGACGCCGCGCGGGTGCGGCTCCGTCCCATTCTGATGACGACGCTCTGCACCCTGTTCGGTCTTCTCCCGCTCGCCCTCGGACTGGGGGCGGGGAGCGAGCTGCAGCGGCCTCTGGCGCTCACGGTCATCGGCGGGCTCGCGCTCTCGACGCCCATCACGCTGTACGCCGTGCCCGCCCTGCTCGTCGCCATCCGCGGCGGGGGCGCGACGCTCACCCGAGCCTAGCCCTGCGCCCCGCCGTCCTCTAGGTTAGACCGTACCATCCACTTCGTACGGGAAGGTGACGGTCTATGGTGCAACCGAAGAACGCCCATGGATATGTCCGGTTGACGGAGCCTCTGGTCCGGGACGGCGATCAATTGCGTCCCGCCACCTGGAACGAGGCGCTGGACCGGGCAGCCGAGGGGTTCCGGCGAAACCTGAAGTCCGGACCCAACCGGCTGGGCATCTTCAGCTGTTCCAAGTCCACCAACGAGATGAATTTCCTCGCCGGCAAGCTGGCGCGGGTGGCCTTCGGAACGCACAACATCGACAGCTGCAACCGAACGTGACACGCTCCTAGCGTCGTCGGTCTGGCGACGGTGTTAGGTGCGGGCGGGGGAACCAGCTCGTACCAGGAGGTGGAAGAAACGGAGGTGCTGTTCCTCTGGGGCGCCAATGCCCGGGAGAACCACCCCATCTTCTTCCACCACGTGCTCAAGGCGGTGCACCGGGGGGCGCGGCTCTATGCCGTGGACCCGCGGCGGACGACGTCCGCCCAATGGGCCGACCGGTGGCTCGGCCTGCACGTGGGGTCCGACATCGCGCTCGCCAACGCCATGGCGCGCGTCATCATTCACGCCGGCCTGGCGCACGAACAGTTCATCCAGAACGCGACGACCGGATTCGAGGATTACCGGACATGTGTCGAGGCCTACACGCTCGACCGGGCGGAGCAGCTGACCGGTGTTCCCGCAGCGGCCATCGAAGAGGCCGCGCTGAGCTATGCGCGGGCCAGCCGGGCCATCATCTGCTGGACGCTCGGGATCACCGAGCACCACAACGCGGTCGACAATGTGCTCGCGTTGATCAACCTGTCTCTGCTTACCGGTCACGTCGGCCGGTACGGGTCAGGCGTGAATCCGCTCCGCGGTCAGAACAACGTGCAGGGCGGTGGCGATATGGGCGCCATCCCCAACCGGCTGGTCGGTTTCCAGGACATCCGCGACCCGCAGATTCGCGCCCGCTTCGAGCGGGCCTGGGGGGTTCCGCTGCAGCCGGACCACGGCTGGACCATCACGCAGATGTTCGAAGCCATGGACCGGGGTGACCTCACCGGGCTCTACGTGATCGGCGAAAACCCGGCCCAGTCCGAAGCCGACCAGCATCGCACACAGCGCTTGCTCGAAGAGCTCGACCACCTGGTGGTCCAAGACATCTTCCTCACGAAGACCGCGCAGATGGCCGACGTCGTACTGCCGGCCGCGGCAACCTGGTGCGAGGGGGAAGGGACTGTCACCAACAGTGAGCGCCGGGTGCAGCGGGTGCGCGCCGCCCTGACGCCGCCGGGAGACGCGCGCGACGAGCTCTGGATCCTGGCGCAGATCGCCGGGCGCTTGGGGCACGACTGGGGTGAGCCGAGTGGCCAATCGGTATGGGAAGAAGTCCGGACCCTCGCGCCCGCGATGTTCGCAGGGATGAGCTACGATCGGCTGGAAGCGCTGGGCGGGATTCAGTGGCCCTGTCCGGACGAATCGCATCCGGGGTCCCTCTTCCTGCATGACCGCCTCTGGGCGGGTCCGAGGGGTGGCCCGGCGGCGCCCTTCTCCGTGGTGGAGCATGACCCGCCGGTGGAGGCGCCAGATGCGGAGTACCCGCTCGTCCTGACCACGGGGCGCCGCCTCGATTCGTACAACACTGGAGTGCAGACGATGGGGTATGCGTCTCCCCTCCGCCGGGCGGAAGCGCTGGATATGTCTCCGGAGGACGCTGAACGGATGGGATTGGCGGAAGGGGATTCGGTGACGGTCGCCTCCCGCCGGGGAAAGGTGACCGCTCCCGTACACCTCGATTCGGGACTCCGGCCGGGTCTGGTCTTCATGACCCTGCACAACCAGGATGATGTCCGAGTGAACCTGCTGACCATTGACGCCACCGATCCGCGATCGGGAACCGCCGAGTTCAAAGCCTGCGCCGTGCGGGTCACACCGGCGCGCACCGCCGTAGCCGCGGGCGACTGAGACGCCGTGGACCTGCATCTTCGCGACGCCAACCCCACAGACGAAGAACGAGCGGCCATCGATGGAGTACTCGGGGCGCCCACGTCGGGGTGGGATGGAGGACAGCGTGTGGCGGGCCGT
>DATBBZ010000306.1:0-2224 GCA_036270745.1 Gemmatimonadales bacterium
GCGCGGGAGCGGGCAAGCCGGAGAACGCGGGAGCGGTCGACGCGATGCGCGCCGACTACGAACACCAGCTCGACGCGAAGTACGCCGCCGCGCGCGGTTACGTGGACGCGATCATCACGCCGGAAGAGACCCGGGACATCCTGGCCTTCCTGTTCGAGACCTCCGCCGAGTTTGCCGGGCCCCACCTCGGGACCTTTTCGCTGCCGGACGTCCGTTGAGGCTCGTGCGCTGGAGCGTGCTCAGCGTGCTGGCGACGGCCGTCGCGGCCGGCTGTGCCGGCGCCCGTCCCACAATGGCCCCGGCTCCCCAGAACGCGCAGGCTCCGGCCTCGGCCCCCGCCCCCGGAGACCTCGCGCCGACACCGGTCGACGGGCTCCCGCCCCTCCATCCGGTCCTGTCGCCAGCGGCCGCGTACCTCGCGGGAATGCTCTCGCTGCGAAGCGCGGGCGTCGACCGGTTTGCGGTCACGCATCCGACCTACGACGGACGGGGAGTGGTGATCGGCATCCTGGACACAGGTGTGGATCCGGCGGTGCCGGGGCTCATCACGACCACCACGGGCGCTCCGAAGGTCATCGAGATCAGGGATTTTTCCGGGGAAGGACGGGTGACCCTCACACCGTTCACCCCGGACGGCAACACGCTGGCGTTTGGCGGCCGGCGGTTCGTCGGCGGTGGGCGGATCGGCCGGATGGCCGTGTCGAATACCTGGTACGGCGGGTTTCTCCGGGAGATCACGCTGGGGCGCGCCCCCGCCGGTGATCTGAACGGAGACGGCAATAACACCGACGTCTTCCCGGTGGTGGTCGTGCGCGCGACGGATGGCTGGGTTGCGTTCATCGACTCGAACCTGAACGGCTCGTTCGAAGATGAGATGGCGCTCCATGATTATCGCGAGGGCCGTCAGACGATTGCGCTGGGGAGCAGACCCATCACCCTGGCCGCGAATTTCTCGGAAGTGAACGGCGTTCCCATCCTTGATATCACCGGCGATACCGGTGCGCACGGCACTCACGTCGCAGGGATTGCGGCCGGGCACAACATCTACAACGTCGCGGGGTTCGACGGGGTCGCCCCCGGGGCCCAGGTCCTGAACCTCAAGATCGCGAACAACGCGCGCGGCGGGATCTCGGTGAACGGGGCCATGGTCAGGGCCATGCGCTACGCGGCGTCATTCGCGGCGGCGCGCGGCTTGCCTCTGGTTTTGACGATGAGCTTCGGCGTCGGTGATGAGCACGTGGGTCCCGTGGTGATCGACTCAGTGGTGAACGAATTCCTGCGGACGCACCCCGACATCGTGTTCACCGTGAGCGCCGGCAATGACGGCCCCGGGCTGTCCACGCTGAGTTACCCGGGCTCGGCGGACCTGGTGCTGGCGGTCGGCTCGCTGCTGCCGGGGTCCTTCGCGAAGCCGACAGTCCCCGGTGAGGTTCCGTCCCCGGACGTCATGGGTGACTGGAGCTCGCGGGGCGGGAGCATCGGAAAACCGGACATCGTCACCCCGGGGGCGGCGTACTCCACCGTTCCGCGGTGGGACATGGGCCACGAAATCAAAGTGGGCACGAGCATGTCCGCGCCCTACGCGGCGGGCCTGGTAGCGCGGCTGCTCTCCGCGATGGGGCAGGAGGAACGGCACGTCACCGCCGCGGACTTGATCGCCGCCCTGCGCGCGACGGCGGCGCCGCTCACGGGGTGGACGTCCCTGGACGACGGGGCCGGGGCGCCGCGGCTCGAGGCGGCGTATCGCTGGCTGGTGGCGGGGCACCAAGGTGGGCGGTTCCTGGTCCGCGCGGATCAGGGCGGCTCGAGCGGATTCCGCCGCGACGGGCTCCTGGGAGCGGGGGACACCGTGGCCCACTTCCGGATCGAGCATGTCGACGGCTTCCGGCCGGCCCGCGTCGAGTTGAAGGACGATGTGGCCTGGATGTCGGTTCCCGCTACGATTACGGCGGACCCGAGGGGCATCGACCTCGCGGTGCCCATGGACCCGCGGCGACTCACGGCGCCTGGCGTGTACGTCGGCACCGTCACGGCGGCCGTTCCCAACGACACGCTGGCGGGCGTGCTCTTCAGCCTGAAGAACACCGTCGTGGTGCCGTATGACCTCACCCGCGGGGCGTTGTCCGACACGCACCGGCATGTCGCGCCGTCGCAGGTGCACCGCTATTTCCTGCTGGTGCCGACCGCAGGAGCGACACTCTCGATAGCGGTTCGAGGCTCCGGC
>DATBBZ010000307.1:0-14443 GCA_036270745.1 Gemmatimonadales bacterium
TTGGTGCTGTTGTACACGTACGACCCGGCGTCGAGGACGCCCGAATAGACGCGGAAAAACGTGAGGCGCCCCACGTAGGGGTCGGTCATGATCTTGAACGCCAGCGCCGCGAAGGGCTCCTCGTCGGACGCCTTCCGCTCGGCGTGGGTCTCGTCGTGGTGCGGCAGATGTCCCTGGATGGCGACGACGTCCACCGGCGCGGGGAGGTAATCCACCACCGCATCGAGCAGCGCCTGCACGCCCTTGTTCTTGAACGCCGCGCCGCAGAGGACCGGGACCACGCTGCCGTGGATGGTCGCCTTGCGGAGCACGGCGCGAATCTCTTCTTCGGTGAGCGGCTGACCTTCGAGGTACTTGTGGAGAATGGCGTCGTCGTACTCCACGATCATTTCGAGCAGCTCGTGCCGCATCGTGGCGATCCGCTCTTTGAGCGCCTCGGGGATGGGGCCCTCCACGTACTTCTTGCCCAGGGTCTCGTCGTCGTACACGATCTCGACCTGGCGGACGATGTCCACGAGACCGGTGAACAGCTCCCCGGACCCGAGCGGCAGGTGGATCGGAATGGCCTTGGCGCCGAGCCGGTCCTTCACCATCGCGAGGCAGCGGTCGAAGTCGGCACCGACGCGGTCCATCTTGTTGACGAAGATGACCCGGGGGACGCGGTACCGGTCGGCCTGACGCCAGACGGTCTCGGTCTGCGGCTCCACGCCGCCCACGGCATCGAGCACGGTCACGGCGCCGTCGAGAACGCGGAGCGAGCGCTCCACTTCGACGGTGAAGTCCACGTGGCCGGGGGTGTCGATGATGTTGATGCGGTACTGGGTGCCGAGGCGGGTCCAGAAAGCGGTGGTGGCGGCGGAGGTGATGGTGATGCCGCGCTCCTGCTCCTGCTCCATCCAGTCCATGGTCGCGGTGCCGTCGTGCACTTCGCCCAGTTTGTAGTTCCGCCCGGTGTAATACAGGATCCGTTCGGTCGTAGTCGTTTTCCCGGCATCAATGTGGGCCATGATGCCGATGTTCCGAATGTGATCGAGCGGCGTCGTCCGTGCCATAAGCTCCTGAAATCCCTCTTCCTTCAGCAAAAATGCGGGGCGACCGTGTCGTCCCCGACGGGGGACCGGTCTCGCTCCGCTCACATCCGGGAGGGCCAGGCCTCCCTGGATGGGCTACGTATGTGTGCTACCGACTACCAGCGATAATGTGCGAAGGCGCGATTCGCCTCGGCCATCTTGTGCGTGTCTTCCTTCTTCTTGATCGTCTCGCCCTCGCCCTTCGACGCGAGAATCATCTCCGCGGCGAGACGCTCCGACATGTCCTTCTCCCGGCGCGAGCGGCTGTAGGTGATGAGCCACCGCATGGCCAGGGCAGTCCGGCGCTCCGGCCGCACTTCGACCGGCACCTGGTACGTCGCGCCGCCGACGCGGCGGGACTTCACCTCGAGGGCCGGCTTGGCGTTGGACAGCGCCTGTTTGAACACGTTCACGCCCGGCTGCCCGGTGCGCTGCTCGATGAGGTCCATCGCGCTGTAGAACAAGCGCTCGGCGATCGACTTGTTGCCACCGCTCATCAGGTTGTTCAAGAACTTCGACACCGTCTGGCTGTCGTATCGCGGATCGGGCGGTACGGGCCGGCGGACGGACTTTTTCCGGCGGCTCATTTGCCACCTGCCTTCGGACGCTTGGCACCGTATTTGGAGCGCGACTGCTTTCGATCGGTCACCCCGGCCGAGTCCAGCGTGCCGCGGATGATGTGATAGCGCACGCCCGGCAAGTCCTTCACGCGGCCGCCGCGGATCATCACGATGGAGTGCTCTTGAAGATTATGCCCTTCACCCGGGATGTACGCCGTCACCTCGAACCCATTGGTCAGCCGGACCCTGGCCACTTTGCGTAGGGCAGAATTGGGCTTCTTGGGCGTCGTGGTGTAGACGCGGGTGCACACGCCGCGCTTTTGCGGATTGCCGCGCAGCGCGGGGGCCTTTTCCTTGGACGCCACGTCCTTGCGGCCATGGCGAACGAGCTGATTGATAGTCGGCATACGCTCCGGTACTGGCTCCAAAAAAGTCGGGAAATAGACTTGAAAGCTACGGGGGGACTTGGACTTGGGTCAACCCCGCGGCCTCGGAAAACAGGACGGCGCCCGGGGATCCCCGGGCGCCGCCAGACCTCCTGAACCTCCCGGGCCTACTCGACTTCCGCTTCCTCCGGGAAGGGGCTCGGGACGGTCCCCGGCGCCAGCTCCTGCGGCGGGGTAGGCGGCTCGAAGCCCTCGGGCGGCTCGATCTCCACTTCCTGGTACCGGTAAATGCCGGACCCGGCCGGGATCAAGTGCCCGATGATGATGTTCTCCTTCAATCCCAGCAGGTCGTCCTTCGCGCCGCGAATGGCCGCGTCGGTGAGCACCCGCGTGGTCTCCTGGAACGACGCCGCCGAGATGAACGACTGCGTCGTCAGCGAGGCCTTCGTGATGCCGAGCAGCAGCGGCTCACGCGTCGCCGGCTTGCCGCCCTTCTTCGTGATCCGCTCGTTCTGATCCGAGAAGACCAGCTTGTCGATGTTCTCCCCCTCCAGGAACTCCGTATCCCCGGGCTCCACCACTTTCACCTTCTGCAGCATCTGGCGCACGATCACGCCGATGTGCTTGTCGTTGATCTTCACGCCCTGGAGCCGGTACACCTCCTGGACTTCGTTCAGGAGGTATTCCTGCACCGCCCGCGGGCCTTTGATCCGCAGAATATCGTGAGGGTTGACGGGGCCTTCCGTGAGCCGGTCACCGGCGCGCACGCGGTCACCCTCGTGCACCCGCAAGTGCTTCCCGGCGGGCACCTCGTACAGCTGCGGCTCGCCCTCCTCCGCGTGAATGAAGATCTCGCGCTTGCCGCGCTTGATCCCGCCGAAGCGGACGGTGCCGTCGACTTCGGAGATCGTGGCCGGATCCTTCGGGCGTCGCGCCTCGAACAGCTCGGCCACCCGTGGCAGACCGCCGGTGATGTCGCGCGTCTTGTACGCTTCGCGGGACACCTTGGCCAGCGTCTGGCCGGCGTACACCTCCGCGCCGTCCTCGATGGTCAGCTGCGCGCCTTCCGGAATGACGAAGTCGCGGAGCCGCTTCTCCTTGTCGCCCTTCCCCTTCTGCACCACCTCGATGTGCGGGTGGAGCTTCTTCTCGCGGTCTTCGATGATGACCCGCTGGCGCCGGCCGGTGATCTCGTCCAGCTCCTCGCGGACCGTTTCGTCTTCCACGATGTCCACGAACCGCACGATGCCCGCCACATCCGTCATGATCGGGTTCGTGTACGGATCCCACGTGAACAGCACGCCGTCCTTCGCGACCTTCGCGCCGTCTTCGGCCACCAGCGTGGCACCGAGGGGCACGTGGAACCGCGAGTGCACGGACAGCTTCTGGTCGCCGTGGGCGGCGGCCTTGAGGACCAGCTCGCCCTCGTAGCTCGTCACCACCTTCAGGTTTTCCGGCGTCACGACGAACGCCAGGCGGTCGCCGTATTCGATCACGCCTTCGAGCTTGGTCTTCCGCACCGTCTGCTCCGCGATACGCGCCGCGGTACCGCCGATGTGGAAGGTCCGCAGGGTCAGCTGCGTGCCCGGCTCGCCGATGGACTGCGCCGCGAGGATGCCGACCGCCTCGCCCAGGTCCACCATGTCCATGGTGGCCAGGTTGCGGCCGTAGCACATCCGGCAGACGCCGCGGCGGGCCTCGCAGGTGAGCACCGAGCGGATTTTGACCTGCTCGATCCCGGCGTCTTCGATGGCCTCCGAGACCTCTTCCGTGATCAGCCCGCCCGCCGCCACCAGGAGTTTCTCGTCCCCGTGTTCGTCCCGTTCATGCGGATCGAACACGTCGTCGGCCGGCACGGAGCCCACGATGCGCTCGCGCAGCGGCTCGATGATGTCTTCGCCTTCTTTCAACGCGGTCATCTCGAGGCCGAGGATGGTGCCGCAGTCTTCCTCGGTGATCGTGACGTCCTGCGCCACGTCCACGAGCCGGCGGGTCAGGTAGCCGGCGTCGGCCGTCTTCAAGGCCGTATCCGCCAGACCCTTCCGGGCGCCGTGGGTCGAGATGAAGTACTCGAGCACCGACAAGCCCTCACGGAAATTCGACTTGATGGGGCTCTCGATGATCTCGCCGATGCCGCCGGTGAGCTTCTTCTGCGGCTTGGCCATCAGGCCGCGCATGCCCGCCAGCTGCCGGATCTGGTCGCGTGAACCACGGCTTCCGGAGTCGAACATCATGAACACCGGATTGAAGCCGCCCTTGGACCGCCGCATCGTCGCGACCATGGCCTCGGCGATGTCGTTGTTCGCGTGGGTCCAGGCGTCGATGACCTTGTTGTACCGCTCGCCGAACGTGATCTGTCCGGTGGCGTAGGCGCGCTGGAACCGCTCCACGCGCGCTTCCGCGTCGTGAAGGAGGGGCAGTTTCTCATTCGGAATCTCGAGGTCCGCGATGCCGATCGAGACGCCGCCCTGGGTGGCGTACCGGAAGCCGAACTCCTTGAGGGAGTCGAGGAACACCACCGTCGGGGCCAGACCGGCCTGCCGGTAGCTCTCGAACACCAGCTCCGAGAGGTCCTTCTTCCGCATCACCTTGTTCTGAAATCCCAGCGTGGCCTTGAGGGCCGCCGGGAGAATGCTGTTGAAGACCACCCGGCCCGCGGTGGTGCCCACCCACTTGTCGCCCACCCAGTGGTGCACCGGCGAGTGGAACGAGAGGCGCTTGGTGGCGAGACCCATCTCGAGCTCGGACACGGTCCCGACGTGCGCGGCCTTGGCGAGTACCGCTTCGAATTCCACCGGCTCCTTGGTGAGGAAGTAGCAGCCCAGCACCATGTCCTGGCTGGGCTCCGCCACCGGCCGGCCGTCGGACGGCTTGAGCACGTTGTTGGACGAAATCATCAGCACCCGGGCCTCGATCTGACTCTCGAACGAGAGCGGCACGTGCACGGCCATCTGATCACCGTCGAAGTCAGCGTTGAATGCCGCGCAGACCAGCGGGTGAATCCGGATCGCCTTCCCTTCCACCAGCACCGGCTCGAAGGCCTGGATGCCGAGACGGTGGAGGGTGGGTGCGCGGTTCAGGAGCACCGGGTGATCCTGGATGATCTCCTCCAGAATCTCGTAGACCTCGGGGCTCTCCTTTTCCACGATCTTCTTGGCCCGCTTGACGGTCTCCGCGATGCCCTTCTCCACCAGCTTATGGATGATGAACGGCTTGAAGAGCTCCACGGCCATCGCCTTGGGCAGACCGCACTGGTGCAGGCGCAGCTCCGGGCCCACCACGATGACCGAACGGCCCGAGTAGTCCACGCGCTTGCCGAGCAGGTTCTGCCGGAAGCGGCCCTGCTTGCCCTTCAGCATGTCGGAGAGCGACTTCAGCGGACGCTTGCCGCGGCCGCGAATCGCCTTGGAGCGGCGGCCGTTGTCGAACAAGGCGTCGACCGCCTCCTGGAGCATGCGCTTTTCGTTCCGGAGAATCACTTCCGGCGCCCGGTGCAGGATCAGCTTCTGCAGCCGGTTGTTCCGGTTGATCACGCGCCGGTAGAGGTCGTTCAGATCGGACGTGGCGAAGCGTCCGCCGTCCAGCGGCACGAGGGGCCGCAGGTCGGGCGGGAGCACCGGGATCACGTCGAGAATCATCCAGGCCGGGTTATTGCGCGCCTCACCCGCGTTGCCGGAGTTCCGGACCGCATCCACGATCTTGAGCCGCTTCAGCATCTGCTTCTTGCGATGCTGGCTGGTCTCGTTGGCCACCGACTCCCGGAGCTCGTCCGAGAGCTTGTCCACGTTGATGCGCTCGAGCAGCGACCGCACCGCGGGCGAGCCGATGTCGGCCTTGAATGCGCCGTCCCCTTCGCCCTTGGCCTTGGCCCGGAGCTCGAGGTAGCGGTCCTCGTCCAGCAGCTCGCGCTCCTGGACTTCCTGCTCGCCGGGGTCGATCACCACGTAGTTCGTGTAGTAGATCACCCGCTCGAGGTCGCGCAGGGTCATGTCGAGCAGGTTGCCCATCGGCGACGGCAGCGTCTTGAAGAACCAGATGTGCGCCACCGGGACGGACAGCTCGATATGCCCCATGCGCTCGCGCCGGACTTTGGACAGCGTCACTTCCACGCCGCAGCGATCGCAGATCACGCCGCGATAGCGGATCCGCTTGTACTTGCCGCAGTGGCACTCCCAGTCCTTCACCGGACCGAAAATGCGCTCGCAAAAGAGGCCGTCCCGTTCGGGCTTGAACGAGCGGTAGTTGATGGTCTCGGGCTTGGTGACTTCGCCACAGGACCACCAGGTCTTCTGGCCCTGGAGCTCGAGGCGCTCACGCTCCTTCGAGTCCTTGGGGCCCCGGATCTCTTCGGGGGAAGCGATCCGGATCTGGATATAGTCGAAGCTCGAGCCCTTCGGCTCGCGCCCGCTGCGGAAATCGATCATCGGCTCTCCCTCCCCTTACTCTTCGACGTCGTCGGTGGTGCCCAGGGTCACCTTCAACCCGAGGGCCTGGAGTTCCTTCACCAACACGTTGAAGGACTCGGGGATGCCGGGTTTCGGCAAATTCTGCCCCTTCACGATCGCTTCGTACACTCGGCTGCGGCCGTTCACGTCGTCCGACTTGACCGTCAGAATCTCCTGCAGCGTGTGGGCCGCGCCGTACGCTTCCAGCGCCCAGACTTCCATCTCTCCGAACCGCTGGCCGCCGAACTGCGCCTTCCCGGCGAGCGGCTGCTGCGTCACCAGCGAGTACGGACCGATGGAGCGGGCGTGAATCTTGTCGTCCACCAGGTGCGACAGCTTCATCATGTAGATGGTGCCGACGGTGACCTCGGACTCGAAGTACTCACCCGAGCGGCCGTCGCGCAGGCGGCACTTCCCGGCCGCCGAGAATCCGGCGACCCGCAGGAGCTCCACCGCCGCGGCATCCGCGTCGGACTCGGACTTCGGACCGAGCAACGCCGCGAGGGCCGGGAGCCCGACCGCCTCCAGCACTTCGGAGGGCTTGCCACGCTCCAGGAATTTCTCGACGTCCTTGAGGCCGGCCTTCAGTGCCGCCTTTTCGGCCTTCCCCGTCTCCTCGGCCTCCATCAGCTCCTGGTGGTGCGCCTGCTCCACCTTCCGCTGCGCCAGCTCGCGGTCCGCCAGCTCCTTGGCCGCGAACTTGAGGAAATCGGTGAACTGATGCGCCAGCTCCCGCGTCTCCGCGGCCAGCGACCGGCTGGCGAGGAGGTTGAGCCCGGCGAGCCCGAGCCCGGGCCGGGTGCCGTCACCCAGCGGCAGGTGGTCGAGATCCGCCACGAGGGCCCGCACCCGGTCGTTGTCGAGCTCGGGCGGCTTCACGTCGAGCCGCAGGATGTCCGCCGCCCAGGCCAGACCGGCGAGGCGCAGCAGCACGCCGATCTCGGTCTCGTCACCGCCCTGGAAGACGGGGGTCTTCGCTTCGAAGCCGAGGATCCGCGCGGCCCACCCGAGGTGGGTCTCGAGGATCTGCCCCACGTTCATCCGTGAGGGCACGCCGAGGGGGTTGAGCACGATGTCCACCGGCCGACCGTCGGGCAGGATGGGCATGTCCTCCTCGGGCACGATCCGGGCGATGATGCCCTTGTTGCCGTGCCGCCCCGCCATCTTGTCGCCCACCGAGATCTTCCGCTTCTCGGCGAGATAGACCTTCACGAGCTGGATCACGCCCGGGGGGAGCTCGTCGGGCTGGAGGATCTTGTCGATCTGATCCTCCGACTTCTCCTCGATCTTGCCCCGCTCCTGGGTGGCCGCGTCCAGCACGGCACGCATCTTTTCGTTGACACTCTTGTTGCCGACGCGGAGGGTCTTCAGGTCCACGTCGTTGAAGTCCACCTCGGCCAGCTGCGGCCGGGTAAGCTTGGTCCCGGCCGGCAGGAACTCTTCGACCGTGCCGCTCTTCAGCATCAGGCCGACTTCCTGCCCCGTGAGCAGCTCGCGCAGCTCGCCGACCACCGCCTCGGTGATCCGGGCCTTTTCGTCGGCTTCGAGGCGGCGGACCTCACCGATCCGTTCGCCGCGGTCCTTCTCCACCACCTGGTCCTCGACGCGCGAGAAGATCTTCACGTCGATGACCACGCCTTCCATCCCCGGCGGGACCTTGAGCGACGAGTCCTTCACGTCCTTGGCCTTTTCGCCGAAGATCGCCGTCAGCAGCTTCTCTTCCGGCGACAGCTCGGTTTCGCCCTTCGGGGTGATCTTGCCGACCAGGATGTCGCCCGCCTTCACATGGGCGCCGATGCGCACGATGCCGCGCTCGTCCAGGTCCACCAGCGACTCTTCCGCGACGTTCGGGATTTCGCGGGTGATTTCCTCCCGGCCCCGCTTGGTGTCCCGGACGTGCAGCTCGAGCTCCTGGATGTGGATCGACGAGTAGACGTCGTCCTTCACCAGGCGCTCGGAGAGCACGATGGCGTCCTCGAAGTTGTGGCCGTACCAGGGCATGAACGCGACGTTCACGTTCGCGCCCAGGGCCAGCTCGCCGTGGTCCGTGCCGGCGCCGTCGGCGATGATCTGCGCGGCCTTCACTTTCTGGCCCACGTGCACCAGGGGCCGCTGATTGATCGCGGTGTCCTGGTTGGTACGCCAGAACTTCTTGAGCTTGTACCGGTCGTGCTGCTTGAGCCGGGCCAGGGGATTGTCCCCCGCCTTCCGGTCCTCTTCGCCGGTGTCGACGATGATCTCGTCGGCCGTGACGCGCTGCACCACGCCGGCGCGGTGGGCGATGACTACGGCGCCCGAATCCCGGGCCACCTTCTCCTCGAGCCCGGTGCCCACGACGGGGGCCTGCGGGAAGAGGAGGGGCACCGACTGCCGCTGCATGTTGGAGCCCATCAGCGCGCGGTTCGCGTCGTCGTGCTCGAGGAACGGAATCAGGGCCGCGGCGATCGAGACCAGCTGCTCGGGCGCCACGTCCATGAAGTCGATCCGCCCCGGCGCGAGGAGGGGGTAGTCGTCCCGCTTCCGGCAGAGCACCAGCTCGTCCGCGAAGCGGCCGTCTTCGGTCAGCTTCGCGTTGGCCTGCGCCACCGAGTACTCCTCCTCCTCACTCGCCGAGAGCCACCGGATGTGCCCGGTGACGCGCCCGTTCTCCACCACCCGGTACGGCGTCTCGATGAAGCCGAGGTCGTTCACGCGGGCGTAGCACGAGAGGCTGGTGATGAGTCCGATGTTCGGACCCTCCGGCGTCTCGATCGGGCACATGCGGCCGTACTGGCTGTAGTGCACGTCGCGGACTTCGAAGCCCGCGCGCTCGCGCGTCAGGCCTCCCGGTCCGAGCGCGGAGAGGCGGCGCTTGTGCGTCAGCTCCGCGAGCGGGTTGGTCTGGTCCATGAACTGCGACAGCTGCGACGAGCCGAAGAACGCCTGAATCACGGCGCTCACGGTCCGGGCGTTCACCAGGTCGTCCAGGGTGATCCGCTCGGGGTAGTTGTTGATGCTCATCCGTTCCTTGATGAGCCGCGCCATGCGCGAGAGACCCACCGAGAACTGGTTCGCGATGAGCTCGCCCACCGAGCGCACCCGGCGGTTGCCGAGGTGATCGATGTCGTCCGTATACCCACGGCCCTCGGAGAGCTCGATGAGGTAACGGATGATGGCGACGAAATCCTCTTCCGTGAGGACGGTCTGGTCCTTCGCGGCGCCCACCTTGAGCCGCTGATTGATCTTGTACCGGCCCACCCGTCCCAGATCGTAGCGCTTGGGATGGAAGAAGAGCCGCTCCAGTGCCTGCCGCGCCGTCTCGAGGTTCGGCGCCTCGCCCGGGCGGAGCAGCGTGTAGATCTGCTCCAGCGCCTCGGCCTCGGAGTGGGTCGGGTCCTTGAGCAGGGTGTTCTTGATCAGGGGCGACTCGCTCCGGCCCGGAGGCAGCAGCACGTCGACCTTGGTCAGCCCCGCCTTCAGGAGCTTCTTCTTCATGGTCTCGGAGACCTCGCGGCCCCCTTCGGCCACGACTTCCCCGGTCTCCGGATCCGCCACGTCGAACGCGAGGATGTACTTCCCTTCACGGTCCCGCGTGGTGGTGGGCTGCGCGTCGTCGCGGAGGTCGAGCGCCGTATACCCGGCGAACACCGTCACCTTGGTGATGCCGGCGCGGCGGAACGCGTTGAACCGATCGAGGGTGAGCTCGTCGCCCACGCGGGCCAGGGGCTCGCCCTTCTTGTTCTCCGGATCCGGCACGTCGGTGGACAGGAGGGTGCCCAGGACTTCGCGCTTCTGGGCCCGGCCCTCGAGCTTGCCCGTGATGTCCAGCTCCTTGGTCGCGTAGAACAGCTTCAGGATGTCCGCGTTGGAGCCGTACCCGAACGCGCGCAGCAGCGCGGTGGCCGGGAATTTCTTCTTCTTGTCGATGTGGACGTAAATCACGTCGTGAATGTCGACCGTGAACTCCACCCACGAGCCGCGGAACGGAATGATCCGGGCCGAGAAGAGGCGCTGGCCGTTGGGGTGAGTGCTCTCTTCGAACACCACGCCCGGCGACCGGTGCAGCTGCGACACGATCACGCGCTCGGAACCGTTGATGACGAAGGTGCCGAGGGGCGTGAGAATGGGCAGCTCACCGAGATAGACTTCCTTCTCGATGATGTTCTTGGGACGCTTGGTCTTGGTGGTTTCCCCCACCTCTTCCATCACCACCAGCTGCAGCGTGGCCTTGAGGGGCACCGAGTAGGTCATATCGCGCTCGATGCACTCCTCGACCGAGTACTTCGCCTCGCCGAGGGCGTAGTGGACGAACTCGAGCGAGTAGTTCCCGTTCACGTCCTGGATCGGGAACAGATCTTTGAACACGCGCTCCAAGCCGACGTCCGAGCGCGCGTCGCCTTTCCCGTCCGGCTGCAGGAGGGACTGGAACGCGCGGGTCTGAATGTCGAGGAGGTGGGGCATGGACATCCCCTCCTCGAGCTTGGCGAACGACAGCACCGGCAAAGTCTTGTTGTTGGTCATGTCACGTCCTTAAGGACAACGCAAAAGGCCAACGCTCCCCGGGACCGGATGCTGGTCCAGGGGTCGCGATGGGTGCTCAAACCGAGCAGAAGTGGTGCGATTCCGTGCATGCCGTCCACCGAAGAAGACCAGGGCGCGCCACCGGACCCGTGTGGTCCGCGGCGTCCAACCCATGCGTCTACTTCAGTTCGACGGTCGCGCCCTGCGCTTCCAGCTTCTTCTTGACCTCGTCGGCTTCCTGCTTGGACACGCCTTCCTTGACGTTCCCGCCGGCCTCGACCAGGTCCTTGGCTTCCTTGAGGCCCAGGCTCGTGATGGCCCGGACTTCCTTGATGACCTGGATCTTCTTTTCGCCGCCGCTCTTGAGGACGACTGTGAACTCGGTCTTTTCCTCAACCGCCGGCGCCGCTGCCGCCGCGCCTGCCGGCGCCGCTGCCGCCACCGGGGCGGCGATGGTGACGCCGAACTTCTCCTTGAAGGCTTCGATCAGCTCGGCGAGCTCGAACACCGACATGTTGCCGATCGCCGAGATGATGTCGTCCTTGCTGAGCTGGGTCTGCGTGGTCATTTGAGAGTCTCCCTGCCGGTTAAGAAACAGCGCCCGAGGAGCGCTTGGTCTTGAGCGCCTCAAGGGCACCCACCATGTTCATCAACAGTCCGTTCAACGCACCGACGAATCCCGCCATCGGCGCCTGCAGCGCGCCGCCGAGCTGACTCAGGAGCTCGATCTTCGACGGCAACGCCGCCAGCCGCTTCACCTGCTCCGGCGACACGGCCTTGCCGTCCACGAGCCCGATCTTGACGGACGGCTTCTCGAACTCCCTGGCGAAGTCGGTCAGCACTTTGGCCGACGCCACCGGATCCGCCCCGGCCAGGACCAGCGCCGTGGGACCCGAGAGATGCTCGTCCAGCCCCGACACCTTGGCGTCCCCGAGGGCGCGCCGGGCCAGGGTGTTCTTCACCACGACGTACTCCCCGCCCGCCTTGCGGAGCCGGCGGCGGAGGTCCGTGATGCGGGCCACGTTCAGCCCGGTGAAATCGGTGACGTAGAGTGACGGCGACTGCTTCAGCTTGGCCGTCAGCGTGGTCACGGACTCCTGTTTCTGGGTCTTGGTCGCGCTCATGCGTACACCGCCGGGTCCAGATGGATGCCGGGGCCCATGGTGCTCGACACCGTCACCGAGCGCACATAGTGGCCCTTGGCCGCCGCGGGCTTGGCCCGCACGATCGCGTCCATGAAGGCGTGCAGATTCGCTTCGAGCGCGTCCGCGCCGAAGGAGCGCTTCCCGATGGGGGCGTGCACGATCCCCGCCTTGTCCACCCGGAACTCGATCTTGCCCGCCTTCAATTCTTTCACCGCCCGGGACACGTCCATGGTGACCGTGCCGGCCTTCGGGTTCGGCATCAGGCCGCGGGGGCCAAGCACCTTCCCGAGGGGTCCGAGCTGTCCCATGACGTCCGGCGTGGCCACGATGACGTCCGTGTCCAGCCAGCCGTCCTTGATCTTCTGGAGGTACTCGACGCCGACTGCGTCCGCTCCGGCCGCCTCGGCTTCCTTCGCCTTCTCCCCCTGCGCGATCACCAACACCCGGACGGACTTCCCGGTTCCATGCGGGAGCGAAACGGTGCCGCGAACGATCTGATCGGCGTGCTTGGGATCGACCCCCAGGCGCACTGCGATGTCCACCGACTCGTCGAACTTGGCGAAGGAGGTGGACTTGACCTTCTCCACCGCCTCTTTGGCCGGATAGAGCCGGCGCGGCTCGAGCTGGCCGACGGCGGCCCGGAACTTCTTTCCGTGCACGCGCATCAGTCCTTCACCTCGAGCCCCATCGAGCGCGCGGTGCCCGCCACCATCTTCATGGCGGACTCGAGGCTCGTGGCGTTCAAATCGGGCATCTTGAGCTCGGCGATCTTCTGGACCTGGGCCTTCGTCACCGTGCCGACCTTGGTCCGGTTGGACTGGGCGGAGCCCTTCTCGATGCCGGCCTCTTTCTTCAGGAGGACGGCCGCGGGGGGCGTCTTGGTAATGAAGGTGAAGGTCCGGTCTTTGTAGATCGTGACTTCTACCGGGGTGATCATGCCCATGGCGCCCTGGGTCTTCGCGTTGAACTGCTTCACGAAGTCCATGATGTTGACGCCATGCGGTCCCAGGGCCGTACCGACCGGCGGCGCCGGGTTTGCCTGCCCGGCGGGGACCTGCAGTTTCACCACTGCAGTGATGGGTTTGGCCATGCGCCTTCCTTTCTATAGCGCCCGCGAAACTCCGCGGACTCCCACTTGACCCGTGGTGGGGTGAGCAAAAAGTCGCTAAGTCGCTAAGCGACCTAGTGTGCTTTCAACTGCAAATAATCCAGCTCAACCGAGGTGGGGCGTCCAAACAACGACACCGACACCCGGACCTTCCCCTTGTCGGGAATCACTTCTTCCACCGTGCCCGAGAAATCCGAGAACGGACCCTCGATGATCTCGACCACCTGTCCGGTCAGGAACGGGATCTCCTGCACCGGCTCTTCCTCCGGCACCGGCTCGGCGATCCCCAGCAGGCGGTTCACCTCTTCACTGCGCAGGGCCATCGGCTCCTTGCCGGTGCCGACGAACTTGATCACGCCCTGAATCCCGTTGATGACGTGGCTGGTCTCCTGGTTCAGCGCCATCTCGACCAGCACGTACCCGGGATAGATCTTCCGCTTGACCGTTTCTTTCTTGCCGTTCTTGATCTCCACCACTTCCTGGGTGGGGACCATCGCGAGCTTGATCGGCTTTTCCTCGTCCGGCCGGATATCGTCCTGAATCCGGCGCTCGATGAGGGAGCGGACCTTGTTCTCGTGCCCGGCCGTGGTCTGCACGGCGTACCAGCGGCGGTCGGCCATCAGAAGACCTTGGCCACCACGGTCACCAGCACGTACTGGAGGATGGTGTCCATCCAGCCGATGGTGACGCCGAGGACCAGCGTGAACGCGATGATCGCGATCGTCGCCTTCCGCAGCTCGATCCACGACGGCCAGGTGACCCGTTTGGTCTCGGCCTGGACCTCCCGCAGGAAGGTCACCAGCCGGGACACCAATCCCGGGCGCCCGCCCTCGGGCGTTGTGACGACGTCCGTCGCCACGGCTACTTCGATTCCTTATGGACCTGCGACTTGTTGCACCGCGGGCAGTACTTCTTCCACTCCGCGCGCTCAGGGTGCTTCCGCCGGTTCTTCGTGGTGAAGTAGTTCCGGCTCTTACAGGTCGTGCATTCCATGATGATGTTTTCGCGCGGCATATAACCTCAGTTGTCAGAGGTCAGAGGTCAGAGGCCAGTTACTGCTCACTGGCATCTGGCCACTGACCACTCGCAGTTACTTGTTGATCTTCGTCACGACGCCGGCGCCGACCGTCCGGCCACCTTCCCGGATCGCGAAGCGCAAGCCCTCTTCCATCGCGATCGGCGTGATCAGCTCGATCGCCATCTTCGTGTTGTCCCCCGGCATCACCATC
>DATBBZ010000308.1:0-1805 GCA_036270745.1 Gemmatimonadales bacterium
ATAAGGCCTACTGGTGAAGGGTGACCGTTCGACCGACGGCATCAGGATATTACCACTGGCGAGAGGGAGGGTCCATCCTGCGCCGGGCGCCGCCGGCCGCGCCGATTGCCACACCGTGCGGTTTCGGTCTACAATGGACCACGCCCGTGACACCGACCCGTCTCCCCCCGCCTCCCCCGGCTCCCGACGACGCGCTCAAGTCGTACCGCGCCAAGCGCTCCGCCGACCGCACGCCCGAGCCATCGGGCTCGGTCGCCGCTCTCCCCGGCCGGCGGTTCATTGTCCACCAGCATGCCGCCACGCGCCTCCACTTCGACCTCCGGCTGGAGATGGACGGTGTGCTGAAATCGTGGGCCGTGCCCAAGGGGCCTTCGCGCGACCCCGCCGACAAACGCCTCGCCGTCCATGTCGAAGACCATCCCATCGAGTACGGTGACTTCGAGGGGATCATCCCCGAAGGGAACTACGGCGCGGGCGCGGTGATCGTGTGGGACCGCGGAGTGTGGGTGCCGCTCGAAGATCCGGTGGCGGGATTGGCCAAGGGAAAGCTGCTGTTCGAGCTGCGCGGCTACAAGCTGCGCGGGGTCTGGACGCTCGTGAAGATCAAGAAGGCGGTGAAGGAGTGGCTCCTGATCAAGGAGCGGGACGCCTATACCTCGACGAACGGGGCGACGTTTCCTCCCGGATCGGTGCTGTCGGGATTGACGGTCGAGGAGCTGCGCGACGGCACCAAGAAGGCGGCGACGCTCGTGGCCGAGCTGAAGAAGCTCAAGGCACCGGTGCGCGCCGTCCGTGCCGAGGATGTCGCTCCCATGCTCGCGGAAATGCGCGAGGAGCCGTTCTCGCGCGCCGGGTGGGTCTTCGAGGTGAAGCTCGACGGCTATCGCATGCGGGCGGTGAAGGAAGACGGGACGGCGCGCCTGATCACGCGCAACGGCAACGACTACTCCGCGGCCTTCCCGGAGCTGATTCGCCCGATCGCCGCATTGCCGTACTCGAGCCTGCTCATGGACGGGGAATTGGTGATCCTGGACGAGCAGGGGCGGCCGAGCTTTCAACGCCTCCAGAATCGGGCCCGCATCGGACGCGCCCCAGAGATCCGGCATGCGTCCGTCGAAACGCCCGGCACGCTCTATCTCTTCGACGTGATGGCGGTCGAGGGATTCGACCTGCGGTCTCTGCCGCTCGTGAAGCGCAAGGCAGTTCTCAGGAAGGTGCTGCCGGAGGCGGGGCCCTTGCGGTACTCGGAGCACTTCGAGAAGGATGGCGAAGCGCTGTACGATCGGGCGGTGGGGATGGGACTCGAGGGCATCGTCGCCAAGAAGGCCGACGCCCCGTACAAGAGCGGCCGCTCGGACCTGTGGCAAAAGATTCGCGCCGACAAGACGGGCGATTTCGTCGTCGTGGGCTACACCGCGCCCAAGGGGAGCCGCGGCGGGTTCGGGGCGCTCCACTTGGGGGGCTACGCCGACGGGAAGTTGCTGTACGCCGGTCGCGCGGGCAGCGGATTCACCAGCCAGATGCTGAAGGAGGTGGGGGACCAGCTGCAGGCGCTGGCGACGCCTCGCCCGCCGTTCGACGGTCCCGTCCCGGCGGAGAAGGAGAGCCACTGGGTGAAGCCGGAGCTCGTGGCCGAGGTTCGCTACAAGGAGGTCACGGGGGACGGCCTGCTGCGGCAACCGGTCTTTCTACGGTTCCGGGACGACAAGAAGCCGGAGGAGTGCGTCGTGCCGGGAAGCGGGAGACGGGAAACGGAAAACGAGAACGAGGCCACGTTTCCCGTTTCCCCTGTCCCGTCTCCCGAC
>DATBBZ010000309.1:0-1512 GCA_036270745.1 Gemmatimonadales bacterium
TCAGCCCTCGCGGTCGTCCGAAGAGTGGAGCGAGCCGACCGGCCACACGGTGGCCGAGGCGATGGCGAATGAGGTGGCGGTGATTGGGACGGCGTCGGGGGCCATATCGGAAGTGATCGGCGACGCGGGGCTGGTGGTGCCGCCCGACGATCCCGACGCCCTGGCCAAGGCCATCGGCGGCATGGCGGACCCGGAGACGCGGTGGTCGTACGCCGAGGCGGCGCGGGCCCGGGCGCTGGCGCGCTTCAGCGATGACGCGGTGGCGGAAGAAACCCGCAAGTTCTGGGAAGAGGTGATCCGCTGAGTCGAGTGCTGTTGGTTCCCGATCTGCCTCTCGAGCGCCTGGCGGCGATGGACAAGTACGCCCATCGGCTGCACGACTGGATCGAGAGCTCGCGGCCGGGGTTCGAGGTCCGGCTGGCGGCGCACATCGGGGACCTGACTCGCGAGCGGGATGACGGCGGCAAGCGGACGTCGGGCGAGTTCCAGCGGTGGTGGAATCAGGATGTGGATCCCTCGCGGATCGTGCTCCCGGGTCCCCTCTATGCCCCGCACCGCGTGACCGCCCGGCACTTCTTCTATCCCTGGAGATTGCGGGGCGAAGCGCGCAAGGCGTCGGTGGTGCACATCCTCGATCATTCGTATGCGCATCTGCTGAGCAGTTGCCGGCGGAGGCCGGTCGCGGTGACCGTCCACGACCTCATGCCGGTGATCGTCTTGCGGTCGCCCGAGGACGGCTGGCGGGAAGCGATCCGGAACCGGTTGTTGCGCGGCACCCTCAAGGCGCTGCGGCAGGCGGAGGCGTTCATCGTCGGCACCGAGTGGCTGCGGAAGGAATTGGCGACGTGGCTGGGGGACGACCGGCGCATTCACGTCGTGCCCTTCGGCGTGGATCGGGCGTTCTTCCGGGAGGCCCCGGGGGGCCGCGAGCGTGGCCGGGTCGAATGGCGGATTCCGGAAGACGCGTTCGTGGTGCTGCACGTCGGCAGTACGGTGGAGCGGAAGAACGTGCCCCTGGTGCTGCACACCGTGGCGCGGCTCCGGAATGACGCGGACGTCTATCTCCTCCAGGTCGGCGGTCAGTTCACGAGCGACCAGGAGCAGATGGTGGACCGGTTGGGACTGCGGCGGTACGTGCGGAGCCTGCCGGGCGCGGACGAGACGACGCTGCGCCGGGCGTACCGGGCGGCGGACGTCCTGCTCTTTCCATCTCTTTATGAGGGATTCGGATTCCCGGTGCTCGAGGCGTTCGCGTCGGGGTTGCCGGTGGTGACGAGTGGCGCGGGCGGGTTGAAGGAGACCGGTGGGGATGCGGCCGTGATTGTGGAGGGCCGGGATCCCGCGGCGTATGTCGAGGCCCTGACGGAGCTGGCCTCGGATGAGATCCACCGGGAGATGCTGATCGAGCGTGGGAGCGAGCGGGCGCGGGAGTATACCTGGCAGAGGACGGCAGATCAGACGGCGGAAGTATATCGGAAGTTGATGTAGGGGAGGGATGATAGAGAGACAGGG
>DATBBZ010000310.1:0-18400 GCA_036270745.1 Gemmatimonadales bacterium
TTGTTGGAGCCGGAGAGGCCGGTCTCGGAGATGGTATTCCGGAGAATCGCGTTCCACTCTACGTGTCCCAAGATCCAGTCCTTCGCGGCGGGGACCTTCAGGGACGAGTCGACGTTCGCGAGCCAGGCGGCTTGAACGCCCGTGAACTGGGTGGACAGGTCGTGGAGGTATTTGCGGACTCCCGGGGTGACGCGAAGGGGAGTCTCATGGTGTGCGATCCGGTCCAGGGCCGCGACGAGGCGGGGCACCGGATTGTTCTTGGTCGGCCGCGAGCCGTGCGACGGGATGCCGTGCACCGTCAGGCGCTGCCAGAACGTGCGCTTCTCGCTCACACTGACGCCGTAATAGAGGAGACGGCCATGGTCGAGCGGGTTCGCGCCGCCCTCGGTGATCAGGAATTCCACGTCCTTGAGGAGATCCGGGTGCCGGGCCACGAAGGTCGCGGCGCCCGTGCCGCCCAGCTCTTCGTCGGCGTTCCCGATGACCACGATGTCCCGGTTCAGAGGCACGCCGGACCGCTTGATCGCGAGCATGCCCATCAGGGCCGCGATGCCTTCGCCCTTCATGTCCAGGGCGCCGCGGCCGTAGAGGAATCCGTCCTTCACGACGCCGCCGAAGGCATCCACGGACCAGAACGCGGGCGTCACCGGCACCACGTCCATATGGCTCACGAGGGCGATGGCCTTCTTCGAGCCGTTGCCCCGGAGCCGCGCGTAGAAGTTCGCGCGCCCGGCGCCCAGCTCGGCCGTATCGAGGATCTGCGATTCGATCCCGTTGTCGGCGAGGAGTTTCGCCAAGAATCGCGCGGTTTCCAGCTCGTTCCCCGGCGGATTGGTGGTGTTGATCTGTAAATAGGCCGCGAGCACCCGCTGGGTCTCGGCGCCCAGGGAATCCCAGTTGACCTGGCTCTGGGCCGCGAGCGGGGCGGCAGCGAGGAGGGCGATGGCGGCGACGGCGAAGCGTTTCATGGAACGCCCGGATTGAGGTGGGTGATAGGCTCCGGCCTGCGGCGACAGGTGTCAAGCCTCGGTGCGGTGCTCTTACATCCGGCGCCCCGGGCCGGTACAATAGCTCCTCACCTTCGCCCATTCGGAATCATGCGTCCCACACTCGCGTTGTTGCTCGTCGCCCCCGGTCTCGCCCTCGGCCAGGCCCGCGCCAGGAAACCCGCCCCGAAGCCCGGGGCCACCCCGCCCGCGGCGGCCGCTCCCCGGGCCGACAGTGGTGGACTCGGCGGCATCGTCGGCGGTCTCAAGCTCCGGTCCATCGGGCCGGCGCTCACCGAAGGCCGCATCGCCGACATCGCCGTCGACCCCACGGACAAGGCGGTCTGGTACGTGGCCACCGCCGCCGGGGGCGTCTGGAAGACCATCAACGACGGCACCAGCTTCACGCCGCTGTTCGACGACGAAGGGTCGTGGTCCATCGGCGCGATCACGATCGATCCCAATGACCACAATGTGATCTGGGCCGGCACGGGAGAGAATAACGCCCAGCGCGTGGTGGCCTTCGGCGACGGCGTCTACAAGTCGCTCGACGGCGGCAAGAGCTGGAAGAACGTCGGGCTCAAGGAATCCCAGCACATCGGCCGGATCGTCGTGGATCCCCGTAACTCCGACGTCGTCTATGTCGCCGCCCAGGGCCCGCTCTGGAGCGGGGGCGGGGACCGCGGGGTCTTCAAGACCACGGACGGGGGCGCAACCTGGGCCAAGGTGCTGGCCGGCGACGACTGGACCGGTGCCAACGACATCCAGCTCGATCCGCGCCACCCCGACGTTCTGGTGGCCACAACCTGGCAGCGCGAGCGCCGCGTCTACGGGTTCATCGCGGGCGGCCCGGGCTCAGCAGTGTGGCGCTCGACCGACGCCGGCAAGAGCTGGGTGAAGTCTCAGTCCGGTTTCCCCAAGGTGGACCTCGGCCGCATCGGCCTCGCCCGGTCGCCGGCCGATCCCGACGTCATCTACGCCATCGCGCAAGCCGCCGACGAGAAGGGCGGGCTGTTCCGGTCGCGGGACGGGGGCGCGAGCTGGGAGAAGATGAGCGGCACGCAGTTCGGCGGGAACTACTACAACCGGGTGTTCGCCGACCCGAAGAACGTCGATCGCGTCTATGCGGTGAATGTGCTGCTGCAGATCTCGAACGATGGCGGGAAGACCTTCAGCACACTGGGTGAGGTCAACAAGCACGTGGACAACCACGTCGTGTGGATCGACCCCGACAACACCGATCATCTGGTCGTCGGCTGCGACGGCGGGGTCTACGAGACCTGGGACCTGGGCCGCACCTGGCGCTTCGGTGCCAACCTGCCGGTGACTCAGTATTACCGCGTCGCGACCGACGAGGCTCTCCCGTTCTACAACGTGTACGGGGGTGCACAAGACAACTTCTCGGTCGGCGGGCCCAGCCGCACCCGCACGAACAACGGCATCCGGAATGCCGATTGGTTCATCACGGCCGGCGGCGACGGGTTCGGCAGTGTGGTGGATCCCACGGATCCCAACACCGTGTACGCCCAATCGCAGTTCGGCAATCTGGTCCGCTTCGACCTGCGCACGGGTGAGCAGGTGGGCATCCAGCCCTTCGACCCGACGACCGGCGAGGCGCTCCGCTGGAACTGGGATGCGCCGGTGATCATCAGCCCGCATGACCATCACCGGGTGTACTTCGCCGCCCAGCGGGTCTACCGGAGCGACGACCGCGGTGACTCGTGGCGCCCGGTCAGTCCGGACCTGTCGCGGCAGCTCGACCGCAACAGGCTGAGGATGATGGGACGCGTCTGGAGCGTGGACGCGGTGGAGAAGAACGTATCCACGACGCTGTTCGGAACGATCTTCGCTCTCGCCGAGTCGCCGCTCAAGGAGGGGTTGCTCTTTGCCGGCACGGACGACGGCCTTGTCCAGGTCAGCGAGGATGGCGGCGCGCACTGGCGGTCCGCGGAGCATTTCCCCGGCGTTCCCGACACGACGTTCGTAACGCGGGTGATCCCGTCGCAGACCGACGTGAACACGGTCTATGCCGTCCTCAACGGGCACTGGTCGGGCGACTTCAAGCCCTACGTACTCAAGAGCACTGATCTCGGCCACACCTGGACCAACATTTCGGGTGACCTGCCGGAGCGCGGGGACGTCTGGAGTCTGGCCGAGGACGGCGTGGATCCGAGCCTCCTGTTCGTGGGCACCGAGTTCGGGCTCTACTTCACGGTCGACGGCGGCAAGCAGTGGACGCGGCTCAAGGGCGGCCTGCCGACCATCCAGGTCCGCGACCTGACCATCCAGCGGCGTGAGAATGATCTCGTGCTCGCTACGTTCGGGCGTGGCTTCTACGTGCTCGACGACTACACGCCCCTGCGCCACCTCAGCCCCGAAACGCTGGCGCTGCGCGCGGCCACCTTCCCGGTGCGTCCGGCGCCTCTCTACGTGCCCTCGAGCCCTCTGGGGCTCCCCGGCATTTCGTTTCAGGGGGCGGGCTATTACTCAGCGGAAAACCCGACGTACGGTGCGGTGTTCACCTATTACCTGAAGGACGCGTTCGTCTCCCGGAGGGAGCGCCGACAGAAGGCGGATGCCGCGGCGGAGAAGCAGGGTGGGGATGTCGGGTATCCGGCGTGGGATTCGCTCAAGGCCGAGGACCGCGAAGAGGATCCGGCGGTGGTGGTGACGGTGAGTGACTCGGCGGGCAACGTCGTGCGCCGGTTTACGGGTCCCACCACCAAGGGAATCAACCGGGTCGCGTGGGACCTGCGTTTGCCGACCAGCAATCCGGTGGACGCGCCACCGTTCCGTCCCGACCAGAACAACCCCTTCGGTGGAGGCCCGAGAGGACCGTATGCGCCACCGGGCACGTATCAAGTGTCACTCTCCGCACGGAGCGACAGCACCTTAACGCCGCTCGGCGTTCCGCAGCGGTTCCGGGTGGTGGACGTCGACAGTGCCTTGCCGGGCCGTGCCTACGCGTCGCTTGGCGATGAGGTGAAGGCCGGGGCCTTGCAGCGAGAAGTGCTGGGGGCGTCGGCCCTGGTCAGTGAGGCGCTGACGCGGGTGGGATATCTCAAGCGGGCCATCGACGAGACGCCGGGCGCGGACACCGGGCTCGCGCGCCGGGTGCGCGAGATGGAGAACCGCCTGAAGGATGCCCGGGAATTGCTCTCCGGCGACCCGACGCAGGGGCGCCGCCAGGAGCCGTCGCCGCAATCGCTGCTCGACCGTTTGCGCGGTGCCGTCGGCAACCGGTCGGGAAATTCGCTCGCTCCCATGAACGCCGCGGAGCGCGCCCAGGTCGATTACGTGCGCGGGCAGTTCGACACGGTGCTACCGAAGGTGAAGCAGCTCATCGACGTCGATCTGAAGAGGCTCGAAGACGCGGCGGAGACGGCGGGCGTGCCGTGGACGCCGGGCCGGATGCCGAGGACGCCCTAGCTGCCGGAGCGTCCGAACTGACGCAGGAGATCCTCGGGCCGTTCGAACTTCTCGTCCTTCAGGTCGACGTCGTGCACGATTTCGGCGATCTGCCTGAGGCCGAATTCCCCCTTGGTCGGTGATGCCTTCGAGGTGCGCGCCATCCACGAGGTGATTGCCCCCGGTGGATTCGAACCACCATTCTCGGATCCAAAGTCCGATGTCCTGCCGTTGGACGAGGGGGCAGCGGTGTTGCCGGGGACTAACTTAGCGAACTGGTGGCAGGCGCGGCAGGCGGTTCTGCTGTCCCCATCCTGAAGGATGGGCCCGGAGGGGCTTTGCGCTTCAAGCGCTCTGTTGTGTCGGGCGCAGGCTTTCAGCCTGAGTTCGACGCGCGTGAGGGTCCCGGCTCTACACACAGATCTCAGACACGCCCGGACCGTTCCGGACGAGACTAAATGGTCCCAGTGTGTCGCCTAGATCCGGCACGAACACTCTGAAATTGAGCCGGTCGCCGGTGAAACGCCCCGAGTAGAGGGCCGGGTGTGGGGAGTGGCTGGTGTCGGAGGCGGGGCCACCGCCGAGGTAGTGCTGGCCGGTAGCCAGCCAGGAGCCGTCGGGGTTTTCGGCCCAGCCGGAATCGATGGTTCCCATCCCGCACTCGTACTGTACGGTCCCACCCGAAAGCCTGAGGTCGAGGTGCGCTCGGGTACCGCCCCAATCGCCGACGGGGTCGACGCCGAAGGGGGAAGAACACGCGGCAGCGAAGAGAGCGGCAAGTGCGACGGCTCTGATTTTCACGCTAACCTCCAGCGTCCGTTCAATGTGGGCCTTTGAACACGCACGCGGCATAGCCTAACACCTTCTCCCCCTCTCGGAGCAGCGACGGCGTCGGCTTCCAGCCTGCCGCAAGCCGCACGTCCAGTAGCTCCTGCGGGGTGGGCCGGTGATCCCAGACGGCGACCGCCGCCACGGCACCGAGTCACGAGACGTCGTACGCCAGATATAGCGGCGGCTTCAACGGCACGACGACATCGTGAGTGTATTCGTCCTGCGTGATAATTTCCTCGGGTTGCAGCACCGGCTTCTGCGCCAGCCCCCAGTGGAGCACGTCGCCGAGCGTGGCCTGATTCGCGACGAGGGCGGCCAGGCGCGCCCGTTCCGGAGCGTCGAGGTGAGCGAGGTCGGTCAGTGGCACGGGCATGGGTTGCCTCACTCCCGCTTGGAGGAGCGCTCTGAGAGCAGCCGCGCCGTGAAGTCCTGTCCCTCCTGGACCCGATTCAGATCGCCTCGCAGCCCGTCGACCGTCCCTTGTAGCTGTCGAACCTGGCTCCGCAGCTCCTCGAGTTCATTCGCATTCCCCCGGCGCTCCTGGGCCCGAACGTACCGGAACCCGAGATACGCCCCGGTGCCGAGGAGCGCGATCCAAACGATCTTGCCCATTACCAGCAGTAGAAGTCCCGTGAGCATGCGGACGCCGCCTAACGGACCGCGCGTGAGCCGCGCGAGATAGAGATAGCTGGCTTCATTCCTCTGATCATACGCCGCGACAGCTCCTGGCGCTTGTTGGACAGCGCGCGCTACGACTCAACCGACCACGCGAGTGCAGGGTCCCGAGCGCCAGCCCGCTCCGTGAACACTCTCGCAGCCGCCAGAACCACCTCTAAGGTGACGCACACCCGGGCCGGGTAGTCCACCAGCTGGCCGCCAACCACAAGGTCAATCCTGCCACCCCCGCGGCTTGGATCAATAAGTGCGAACCGATGGGTAGCGTCGTCGGCAACTTCGGCAACAAACCGTCGTGGCCCGCCGCCGATCGTGAGGGTTCGGCCCGATGGGTCCTCGACGCGCACCAGCGTCCACGTCACGCCATCGAGCTGGCATATGGCCTGCTCAACCTCACGAGGCGTGGCGTTGGGCCTCTTGCCATCATCGGTGTCCAGGAGCGTCACGTGCGCCAGGCATGCGTCATCGCGCCACTACCGTATCGGGGCCGGACACCTTCCCCACATGACAGGCGTCGGCGTTGAACATGAAGGCCGCGCTGAACTTCGCGCTGCCAGACCCGGTCACTCGCACGGCATCTCCACCCGATCGGATGACGTCCTTGTCTCCATCATCGAACACATCGTAGCTGCCGCTCCAGTAGGGGTCCTGGTTAACGGTGAAGCTGCGGTGGGTACGAAGTACGGTGTCAACGATGGTGAGGCCACCGAGGGGTGTGCCGGTCGTATCGAGAACGACAAGTTGGACGTTTGCGAAGACGGTGGTGCAAGCCTCGCCGAATGGGAGGCGACATCCCGCGACTGGCGCGAGAAACAGCAGGGAGACGAAGGGGACGGACCGGGCCACAGCGGACAGTATACTGCGCATTCTGCCCAGACACACCCCAGCGACCTGCCTCAGCTCGCCGCCCTCCTCACCAACGCGCTGATCTTTGCTTCCTCTGCGGCGGTCATCTGCCGCACAGCGAAGGCGACGGGCCAGCACGTCCCGTCGTCGAGGTTGGCCTTATCGCTGAAGCCGACGGTCGCGTACCGCGTCTTGAACTTGGCGGCGCCCTGGAAGTGACAGACGACCTTCTCGTCCTTCGCATAGGCCGGCATGCCGTACCACAGCCTCGGCGACAGCCCCGGGGCGGCGGCTTTGACGAGCGAGTGGAATCGTTTGGCCAGGGTGCGGTCAGGCTCCGACATGGCGGCGATCTTGGCGACCACCGCGCTTTCGTCATTCGCGCCCTTCAGCTCCTGAATTCGGTCCTTCATCGCGGCGCGCTCTTCGGCCGTGAATTTCTGCTTCGTGAGCTTCTTCGCGACCTGCTTCGGGGTCATGGCTTTTTGGCCTCGATGGCCGCCAAGTGCTGGCGGGCCGTCTGGAGCTGTGGGGCGAGCACCTTCGGTGCTCGCGCGATGAAATTGCGATAAAGGACGGCCGCCAGGGAGTCGTCACCGCTCGCCTCGACGAGGTAAGCCAGCGAGATGTACGGTGGGGCGTAGTCCGAATCGGCGGCGATGGCCCGGGTGAACTGGACTGCAGCCTCTCCGGGTTTGCGACTTGCCCACAGCAGCACCCCGTAGGTGTAGCACCGGTCTGCCTCGGTGACTTGGGTCGCCTGCTCGAGCTCGCGCAATGCAGCCGTCGTATCGTGTCTGGTTAACGCGAGCCGGGCGAGCGCGAATTGCGCGGGCAGGTACGTCAGGTCTTGAACCAGGGCATTCTCGAATTCCCGCCGCGCACTGTCCAGTGAGCCCTTCAGCTCCTCCACCCGCCCGATGGCGTAGTCCGCCTGCTCATGGGGCTCGAGGAAGACCTCGGTGTGCGTCTCCTGGCGGGCCCTCAGGGAGTCCCGCCACGCGTGCATTTCCGCGAGGGCGGAGTCGTACTGCCCCATCATGATGAAGGCCCGTCCCCGTTCCCACCGCAGCCCCGTCTCCTTGGGAAACTGTTTGATGGCGCGCTCATAACGGGCGACGGCTGTGGGGAAATCTCCCCGGGCGAAGGCGAGGCGCGCAGCGAAGTCTGGGTTACCGAAGATGTACGCGTTGAGGTTCTCACCCCCCGCGATCCGCTCGATGATGCGCTCGTCGAGGGAGTGGTGCAGGAGAGGGTTCAGGTAGTCGGCGTGATCGCGGAGCGAATCCACAGCGTGCAGCACGGAATCCTTGGCGTGGGAGCCGGCGCCTCCGATGTAGCTGGCGAACGTCAAGTCGGGGAAGGACAGGATTGATGCCACCCATAGGCCATACCAGGCATCGGCGTTGCCCGGGTCGAGGCGCGTGGCCCAGTAGAACCCCTGTGTCGCCTTAAGTGGCGCTTGGTTGATATTCGACATGCCATACATGAAATAAGAGAAAGCGCTGTTCGAGTCCTGGCTGGCCGCAAGTTTGGGCCGAGGCACGGCCTGCGCCTTCAGCGTGCCCGCGAAGAGCCAGACAACAACTCCCAGTCTCATCGCTTCCCCTTCCTCTTGTTGGCCAGTCCCTTCAGCACGTCCAGCACCGTCCGCACCGTCTCGCTGACGTCCGTCTTTCGCCGGATCAGCGTGATCCCCCAGGGCACGTCGAAACCAGTCACGGGAATGAGCACCGTTCCCGCCGGCGGGTGCGTGGCCTGCGAACGAAACCCGAGACACCACCCTTTGCCCTGTGCCGAGAGGGACCAGACCGCGCGCAGGCCGTCGTACGTTCCCTCGACGCGAGGCTCGAGTCCGATCCCGCGGAGCGCGGACATGATCCGGTCATAGAAGGCCGGGTGAAACGATCGCTCCATAAAGAGGAAGGGGACGTCGGCGAGGTCCTTGCCGGTGAGGCGCTTCCTGCCCGCGAGCGGGCCGGTCGCGCTGACCAGGGCGGCATCCACCCGGTCGTCCTGCAGGAGGTCGAGCTTGAGACTCCCCGTCTTGTCGAGGGCTGGATAGCTGTGTGCCAGACCGAGATCGATCTCTCCCCGCCCAATGGCGTCGACCTGGAGGGGTGTCGCCATTTCCTCGATGACCAGATGCAGATGGGGATGCTTTTCCGCAGTCGCGGCGAGCAGACGGGAAAGGATTTCTCCCGTCGTCGCCGTCGGGACGGCGGCGATCACGCAGCGCCCCTCCATTCCGCGCCGCGCCCGCGTCGTATCCTGGAGAATTCGCTCCAGCTCGAGGAGGATCGCGGGGCAGTCTCCCGCGAACGCGCTCCCCGCCGGCGTGAGCTGCACGCCGCGCGCCGAGCGGTCCATGAGGTGCAGGCCACTGGCGTGCTCCAGCTCGCCGAGTTGACGCGAAAGGGCCGGCTGGGTGATGCCCAGGCGCTCGGCAGCGCGGCCGATGGTCTGCGTGGCGGCGACGGCGAGCATGGCCCGGAGATGACGCACTTCGACGGCCGGCGGCATCGTGCCGTCGGGCCGCCGCATCTTGCCGCTGGCGCGGGGCAGGGTGGCGACGGGCAAGGCCGGATCCGGGCGGACGCGAGTGTTGGGCAACTTGCGGGCGGCCGCGAGGACGGCCTCGACGGTCGTCCGGACCACCGGGCGGCGGTCGCTCCTTCTCCAGCTCACCACACCGACGAGTGTCGTGCCCAGCCCGGTGATCGGCACCGCGACGGTCCCTTGAGGCAAGGCGCCCGCCGCCCGGGAGCGCCCGATCGCCGCCCACCCCCGGCCCGCCGCGACGCCGATATGCGTGTCCCGCAGGCCTCCATCGATCACGAGCAGCGGGGACCGTAGGCCAAGTTTTTGGGAGGTCGGCAAGGAGGGTCTGCCACCAGCCGGGTGCCATGGTCCGCTGTGGGAGAATGAACGGCAGTCCCGCGAGGTCCTCGATTGCCAGCATTGCCTGTTTGGCGAGCGGGTGCCGGGCGGGGACCAGTGCTTGATCGACGGGGTCGGCCCAGAGTGGCTCGCTCACGAGCGGCGCGGGGAGTGCGCCACTCTCCACCGCGATAATCACGTCGAAGGTGCCGTCGAGGATGCCCTCGGTGATGTCCGGTGGATCCGAGTCCTTGAGCACCAGGGTGATTTCCGGGTGGTGCCGCCGGAGCAGGTCCTCGGCCTCCCCCGGAATGCCGGTGGCGATGGCCGAGAGCATCGCCCCCATCACCAGCCGCCCGCGCCGCCCCGCCGCTACCGCTGTGGCTCGATCGAGGGCCGTCGCCGCCTCCTCCAGCAACCGCGAGGCTCCGGAGGCAAAGGCGACTCCGGCAAGGGTCGGCGAGATGCCCCGCGAGTGCCGCTCCAGGAGCTTGACCCCGAGCTCCTTTTCCAGGTTCTGCACGGCGCGGGAGAGGGCGGGTTGGGCGACGTGCGCTCGTTTGGCCGCCGCGGTGAGGCTCCGCGTTTCGGCCACGGCCGTGAAGTACCGCAAGTGGCGGAATTCCAGGTCGTCTCCCGGTATGCGTCCGCGCTATGACATCCCCATCGAGCCGGTATTGGAGGTCTTGCCACCGGTCCCGCTACACTGTCGTCGTGCCGAGAGGGATTCCTCTCTCGAACCCGAAAGACGACAGAAAACGCGCTCGCGAAGGGACCATACGGTGACCAGCAAGAAGGCGCCAGAGGCGGCAAGCCAGGCGAAGAGACGCCGGATTCTGATCGTGGACGACAGCTCCACCCACCGGCTGTGGCTCGAGCTCATGCTCGGCTCGCGGTATGACGTCGACGTCGCCGTGGACGGGGAAGGCGGGCTCAAGGCCGCGGTCGCCCACAAGCCCGACCTCATCCTCCTGGACGTCGTGATGCCCGGGGTGGACGGATTCTCGACCTGCCGGGCGCTGCGCGAGCGGGCCGAAACCCGGAAGACGCCGGTGATCATGGTCACCACGAAGGACGAAGAGCTCGACGTCGAAACGGGCTACACCGCGGGCTGCACGGACTACATCGCGAAGCCGGTCGATCAGCTCGAGCTCCTGGCCAAGGTCGAAAGCTGGCTCGACGCCTCAGGGGTTGTCTGATGGCGGCCGCGCCCGCGCTCGACCTGACCGATACCCGGGTGTTCGTGCACCCCGGCAAGCTCGCGGCCTCCGCGACGCCCTGCCGGATCACGACCATCCTCGGGTCCTGCGTCGCCGTCTCGCTCCACGACCCCACGATGGGGGTGGGCGGGATCAATCACTATCTCCTCCCCCGCGCACCGCAGGGCGAGACCTCGTCGCGGTTCGGGGACTATGCCCTGCCGCAGCTCCTCGAAGCGATCGAGCGGCTGGGCGCGCGACGCAAGCACGTCGTTGCCAAAGTGGTCGGCGGCGCGTGCGTGCTCGAGGTGTTCCGTGACAAGTCCAGTCACCTCGGCAATCAGAATGTCACGATGGCGTTCGAGACCCTGCACCTCATGCGGCTGCCCGTGATGATGGCCGAGACCGGCGGCAGCAAGGCCCGGCACGTGACGTTCTACCCGCACACCGGCGACCTCGTCGTCCGGTCGCTGTAGGCCATCATGGATATCGAACTCCAGCACCTCGTCGAAGTCTACCGCATCGAGTCGTCCGAGAACCTGGCGACGATGGAGCAGGGCCTGCTCACGCTCGAGCGAAGCGGAAGTCCGGACGCCGAGCTGATTCGCAACGTCCTGCGCGCGGCGCATACGCTCAAAGGCAACAGCGCGACGATCGGCTACGACGCCGTCGCGGCCGCCGCCCACCTGCTGGAAGACCAGCTCGAGCAGCTGCGGGAAGGCGCGCTCACGTTCAGCGCCGACCTGATCACCCGGTTGCTTCAGGCGGTGGACGAGCTGCGCGGCCTCCTGCGCGCGGCCGGACCGGTGGCCAACAAGGCCACCGAGAAGCGGGCGCCGGCGAAGGACTCCACGTTGCGCGTCGCCATCGGGCGCCTGGATACACTGCTCGACCTGACCGCCGAAATCACGATCGCGCGCGGGCGGCTGATGCAGCTCGCCGCAACCGAATCCGCCAACACCGGGCTCGCGGGCACGCTGGACCGCCTGGAGCAGCTGCACGGGTCACTGCAGGAAGAGGTGATGAAGCTCCGCATGGTGCCGCTGGGCCCCACGCTGCGCGTGCATCACCGGACGGTCCGCGACGTCGCGCGCAAGCAGTCCAAGGAAGTGGAAGTGGAGATCCACGGAGAGGACGTGGAGGTCGATACGTCCATCGCCGAGCATCTCCGCGATCCGCTGACGCATATGATGCGGAACGCGGTGGACCACGGCATCGAATCACCAGCAGAACGGCGGAACGCCGGGAAGCGGGCGGCGGGAACGATTGTGCTCAAGGCCGAGCACCGGGGCGGGTCGGTCGTCATTGAAGTGTCGGACGACGGGCGCGGCCTCGACCGGGCTCGGATTGCCGCCAAGGCGGAGGCGCTCGGCCTCATCGCCGACGCGAGCGCGCTCACGGAGGAGCAGGCGGACGCACTGATCTTCGAGGCCGGCTTCACCACGGCGGCCGCGGTCAGTGACGTGTCGGGGCGCGGGGTGGGCATGGACATCGTCCGCCGGCAGATCAACGCCCTCCGCGGCACGGTCGAGGTCATCTCCGCGCCGGGACAGGGCACCCGTTTCGTCATCCGGCTTCCCCTCACCGTCGCGATTATCGCCGGCTTCCGGGTGAGCGTCGGTCCTGACGGCTACGTGCTGCCTCTCGAAGCGGTGGAAGAGTGTCTGGATTTCTCGGGCGTTCACGCCCAGGAGCAGCGCGGGGGCGAGGGTGTGTTGAACCTGCGAGGCGGCGCCGTGCCGTTCGCGTGGCTCCGGGACTTGCTGGGACTGGCTCCGGCCGCGAGGTCGCGGCGCGCGAGTGTCGTCATCATCCGCCACGGCGACGCCAGAGTCGGCGTGGTGGTGGATTCGTTGGACGGCGACTGCCAGGCGGTGATCAAGCCGCTGGCGGCCGTTCTCAACCGCCCCAAGGGCATCGCCGGATCGACGATCCTGGGCGACGGCCGGGTGGCACTCATTCTGGACGTTCCGCAGCTGGTGGAGCTCGCCACACGACGTGCGCGCGCCCGCTCGGCTGCCTGACAACAGGGAGAAGGACATGTTGCGCTCGTTGAAGATCGGGGTTCGGCTATTCGGCCTGGCGGCCGGGCTGATCGTGTTCATGATCGTCCTCGCGATCGTAGGGCTCACCGGGGCGGGCTCCGTTCAGGGACGCCTGCATGACGCGATGACGACGTCCAAAGACGTCGCCACCATGGTGGATACGGCGCGGAGCGCGCAGGTCCACTTCAAGATCCAGGTCCAGGACTGGAAGGACGTCCTGCTCCGGGGCCACGACACGGTCTCGTTCGACAAGTACATCGCCCAGTTCACCCAGGAAGAGCAGGCCGTCCGCTCCACGCTCGGCGTGGTCGAGCGGCTCTTCGCGCAAACCGACGCCGATACCACCATGGTGGTCCGCCTCCTGGCGACTCATGCGGAGCTCGGCAAGAAGTACCGCGAGGCGCTGGCACGCTTCGACTACCGGAACCCCCGTTCCGCCCAGATCGTCGACAGCCTCGTGAAGGGCATCGACCGCGCGCCGACCGCGATGTTCGATTCGCTGGCCGCGATCGCGATCACCGACGGCGAGCAGGATCTGGTCAAGATCGATACGCTGGCGCAGTCCGCCTACAACCGGATGCGCTTCGGCTTCCTCATGATTGTGTTGCTCGCGACGCTGGGCGCCATGGGGCTCGCGCTCACCATCATCCGGGGCATCGTCGGTCCGATCCGGCGCGCCGTGGGCCTCGCCGAGGCCGTAGCGGGCGGTGACCTGCAGACGACCGTCGTTCAGGACTCCAGGGACGAAGTGGGCCAGTTGCTTGGCGCCCTCGGGACCATGACCAATCGCCTCCGTGAGACCCTCGCGCAGGTGCGCGCCGGCGCCGTGGCCGTATCGGCCGCGTCGACGCAGGTCGCCCAGACGGCGCAGTCGCTGTCGCAGGGCACCAGTGAGCAGGCCGCGTCGGTCGAGGAGACCACCGCGGGCCTCGAAGAGATGAGCGCCTCCATCACGCAGAACGCCGAGAACGCCCGCCAGACCGAGACCATGGCCCTTCAGGGCGTCCGGGATGCGGAAGCGAGCGGCGAGGCCGTGAAGCAGTCCGTCGCGGCCATGACCACCATCACCCAGAAGATCGGGATCATCGAAGACATCGCCTATCAGACCAACCTCCTGGCGCTGAACGCCGCGATCGAAGCGGCACGCGCCGGCGAGCATGGCCGGGGCTTCGCCGTGGTCGCCACGGAAGTCCGCAAGCTGGCGGAGCGCAGTCAGGTGGCCGCGACGGCCATCACCGACGTCGCCGGTTCCTCCACCGCGGTCGCCGCGCAGTCCGGCAGCCGCTTGGCCGAGCTGGTGCCCGCCATTCGCCGGACCGCCGAGCTGGTGCAGGAAGTCGCCGCCGCCTCGCGGGAGCAGGCGTCGGGCGTCAATCAGATCAATCAGGCCATGGGTCAGGTGGACCAGGTGACCCAGCGTGGCGCCGCGGCGGCGGAAGAGCTCGCCTCGACCGCCACGGAGCTCGCGGCGCAAGCCGAGTCGCTCCAGCGCCTGGTGTCGTTCTTCCGGGTCGATCAGGAGACCAGCGACCGCGCCGAGAGTATCGCGCTCGCGACGCTGGCCGGTGAGTCGACGAAGAGCAACGGTCACGGGAACGGGCATGACAACGGTCAGAGTCACGCCGCGAAGCCGGTGACGGCGACGCCGGTGACCACCGAGCCGCACTTCACCCGGTTCTAACCGGAGAGGATCCAGGATCATGACGACCACGAAGACGGATCCTCTTCAGGCTCAATACCTCACGTTCGTGGTGGGGGAAGAGGAATACGGCGTCCGCATTCTGCGGGCGAAAGAGATCATCGAGTACGGTGTGGTAACCACGATTCCCAACGCGCCGCCCTTCATCCGGGGGGTCATCAACCTCCGGGGCAGCGTGGTGCCGGTGGTGGATCTGGCGGTGAAGTTCGGAGGCGCGGCGCAGGCCCCGACCAAGCGGAGCTGTGTAGTGGTGGTGGAAGTTGAGCGGGACGGCCAGCAGACGGTGATGGGGATTGTGGCCGACCGCGTGACGCAGGTGGCGGAGCTGCCGGAGGACGCCATCGAGCCCGCGCCGGCCTTCGGGACCGGCGTGCGGACCGACTGGCTGCTCGGCCTCGGACGCACCGACCGCCGCTTCATTCTGTTGCTCAACACGGACCGGGTGCTGACCGACCTGGACGTGGGGCAGCTGGACGCCGCGGCGGCATGACGCTCCTCACGGAGTACGCGGTACCGGGACTGACGGACGCGGAGTTCGCCCAGTTCCAGCGGCTCATTCACCAGCGGGCCGGGATCTTTCTGTCGGATGGCAAGCGCGCCCTGCTGGTGGGGCGCCTCGCGCGACGGATGCGGGAGCTGGGACTGTCGTCCTTCGGCGCCTACTACGCCGCGGTGCAGGCGGGAGGACAGGCGGAGCTGACGCGCCTCCTGGACGCCGTGTGCACCAACGAGACGCACTTCTTCCGGGAGGGAGCGCAGTTCGACCTGCTCCGCGACCGGGTGTGCACGGAATGGCTGGGTGAGGAGGCGGCGGGGCGGCGCGCCCGGACCGTGAAGGTGTGGAGCGCGGCCTGTTCGACCGGGGAAGAGCCGCACTCCATCGCGATGGTGCTGGAGGACCGGCTGGGACGCCTGGGGTGGGGGATCGACATCCTCGCCACCGATCTGTCGACGAAGGTGCTCGATCAGGCGGGAACGGGCGTGTGGCGGGCCGAGAAGGCGTCGCCGATCCCGGAGTCCTACTTGAAGGCATACATGCTGAAGGGCGTGGGTCCGGAGGAAGGGAAGGTCAAGGCGGGCACCGTGATCCGCAGTCGCATCCGGCTCGCGCAGGTCAACCTGCGGGATGCCGAGTGGCCGGTGCCCGAGCGGTTCGACGCGATCTTCGTCCGGAACGTGCTGATCTACTTCGACGGGCCCACGCGCCACGAGGTTCTGCGGCGGCTCGTCAGCCATCTGTATCCCGGTGGCTATCTGTTCCTCGGCCACGCCGAGGGCATGGCGGGGGCGGCACTGCCGCTCAGGTCGGTGATGCCGGCCGTGTACCGGCTGCCCGCGACGACGGCGGGACGGGCCGCATGAGCCGGCCGCTCCACGTGCTGGTCGTCGACGACTCCGCCGTGGTGCGGGAAGCGATGACGGCCGTGCTGGCGGATGGTGAGGGAGTGACGGTCGCCACGGCGCCGAATCCGATCGTGGCGCGGCGGCGGATGGCCCTGAAGCGGCCCGATGTGATCGTGCTGGATCTCGACATGCCGGAGGAGGATGGACTGACCTTCCTCCGGGCGCAGATGGCCCAGGACCCGATTCCGGTGGTCATCTGCTCGAGTCACAGCGTCCAGGGATCGCGGGCCGCGTTGCAGGCGCTGCACGACGGCGCCGTAGAGGTCGTCGCGAAGCCGAGAATCGGTGTCCGGGAGTTCGTGCAGGAGTCGAAGATCATCCTCCTGGACGCGATCCGCGGCGCCGCGGCGGCCCGGGTGCGGAAGCGGGGGGCAGTCACGGCGGCTCCGGCGCCACGGGTGGTGCTGCCGGCAACGGCGCCTGCATCGGGGACTTCGAGCCGCCGGGTGATCGCGATCGCGGCATCCACGGGTGGACCGCAGGCGCTGCACGAGGTGCTCGCGGCGCTGCCGGCGGACACACCCGGGATCGTGGTGGTGCAACACATGCCGGCGGGCTTCACGACCGCGTTCGCGAAGCATCTGGATGAGCGCTGCGAGATCGCGGTGCGCGAGGCGGAAACGGGAGACGAGGTGCAGGACGGCCTGGCGCTCATTGCGCCGGGGGGCCGGCACCTGAGTCTCAAGCGGTCGCGCACCGGATTCGCGGCGACCATCACCGACGGGGATCTGGTGTCCCGTCACCGGCCGAGCGCGGATGTGCTGTTTGGCTCGGTGGCGGAGCAGGTGGGCAGTGAGGCCCTGGGTGTGATCCTCACCGGGATGGGCGACGACGGGGCCTCCGGCCTGGTCGCGATGAAGGCTGCCGGGGCGGCGACGGTGGCGCAGGACGAAGCGACGTGCGTCGTGTACGGAATGCCGAAGGAAGCGATCGCGCGCGGCGCGGTCGATGTGGTGCTGCCGCTGTCACAGGTCCCCGACTGCATTACGCGGTGGACGAAGAAGCGGCGTCGTGAACGGAACCCTACAGGAGACGAGCAATGAGCGGGACAGTGCTGTTGTGTGATGACGCCATTTTCACCAGGATGATGCTGACCGGCTTCGTGGAGCGGGCGGGCTACGAGGTGGTGGGCGAGGCGTCGAACGGGAAGGAAGCCGTGACGCAGTACGAGCGGCTCAAGCCCGACGTGGTATTGATGGACGTGGTGATGCCGGACATGAGCGGGCTCGACGCGGTGCGGGAGATTCGCAAGCGCGACGGCGAAGCGAAGATCGTCATGTGCAGCGCCATGGGCCAGGAAAAGATCATGCAGGAGGCGCTGGAGGCCGGCGCTTCCGGCTTCATCGTGAAGCCGTTCACCGCCGCCCGCGTCCTCGAGGCGCTGGGCGACGCCGAGCAATGACCTCCGGCGCGCATCTCGACCCGGCCGGCATCGAGATCGATGCCCTCCGGGAGGTCGCGAACATCGCGAGTGGGCACGCCGCCACGGCGCTGGGGCAGCTGACCGATCGGAAAGTGTGGATCTCGATTCCGGAGTTCACGCTCACCCGGGCCGAAGAGGTTCCCCAGGTGTTGGGGTACGCGGACCGGAAGGTGGTGGTAGTCGCCATGCAGGTGCTGGGCGACGTCACCGGCTCCCTCGTGTTCCTGATGCCCGAAGAGCGGGCCCGCCGGCTGGCGGGGTTGCTGCTGGGGCAGACGGAACCCGCGGAAGGGGCGTTCGAAGGGATGATCAAGTCGTCGTTGATGGAGACGGCGAACATCATCTGCGGTGCCTATGCCGGCGCACTGGCGTCTCTCACGGGACGCATGATCATGCTGTCGGTGCCGACGTTCGGGGTCGAGCCCCCCGACCAGGTGCTGGCGGGGCAGGATCTCACGAAAGGGCAGTTGGGGCTGTGCATCGAGTCGAGCCTGAGCCTGGCGGGAGAGACGGTGCCCTTCGGAGGCCACATTCTCCTCCTGCCGCACCCCGCTGCGTTGCGCCTGATCCTAGACGCGCTGCACGTGTTCTAACGACTTCGCATCACGTTCCACCGAAGTCCAGCTCAGCACGCCGGCGCCCAGAAAGAGGGCGCCGGCGAGCCGCATCCCCCACGGAAATCCGCCCATGAAGTGGGTCCCCGCGACGAATGCGCCCAGCAACGCGATGCCGAACACGCCGCCGACCTGACGGGCCGCATTGAGCACCGCCGCGCCGATCCCGGCACGTTCCTTCGGGGTATGCTCGATGGCCGTCGCGGTCATCGCCGGCATGGTGAGTGCCGAGCCCACCCCGACGGCGAGCATCGGGAGCACGGCCACCGTGAGTGCCGACGTCGCCGTCAACTGCCCCAATCCCAGCAGGCCCACGCCACCGATCGACAGTCCCCAGACCAGCGGCATTCTCGCCCCATAGCGCGCCGTGAGCCGCCCCGACGCGAAGTT
>DATBBZ010000311.1:0-9699 GCA_036270745.1 Gemmatimonadales bacterium
CTACACGCCCGACGGGAATTACATCGTCGCGTCCCGGACCTCCGGTGTGCTGGGGTCGGTCTACGAGCTCTGGCTCTATCACAAGGACGGCGGATCCGGCACCGCGATGGTGAAGTCGGGCACCCCGGCCCCCGGTGTGCCTCAGGTCAACGCGCTCGGGCCGGCGTTCGGGAACGATCAGCGCTACGTGTACTTCTCCCGGAAGCGCGGCGGGTTCGGCTACAACCTCCAGATTGACGGCGGCCAGGAGTGGCAGATCGCAGTGTACGACCGGCAGACCGGCCAGACCAACGGCGTGACCGACGTCAACGGCTCGGGGATGCGCCCCATCCTCTCGCCGGACGGGAAGTGGATGGTGTATGCCACCCGTCACGACACCGCCACCGGCCTGCGCCTCCGCGACCTCACGACCGGCGATGAGAAGTGGCTGGTCTATCCCGTCACCCGCGACGACCAGGAGTCCCGCTTCACCCGCGACCTGGAGCCCGGCTCGGCGTTCACGCCCGACTCGAAGGCCCTGGTCACGAGCTTCGGCGGCAAGATGTGGCGCGTGGAAGTCCCGTCGGGGCAGGTGAGCGCCATTCCCTTCACGGCGCAGGTGGAGCAGCAGCTCGGTCCGCTGGTGCGTTTCGATTTCCGTGTGGACACCGGCGAGATCACGCTGCATCAGATTCGCGACGCCTCGACGTCTCCCGACGGCAAGCAACTGGTGTTCAGCGCGCTCGACAAGCTCTATGTGATGGCCCTGCCCGGCGGCACGCCGCGCCGGCTCACCAACGCCACCGTCCACGAGCAGGAGCCGGTCTGGTCTCCGGATGGGAAGTCGGTCGCGTACATCACCTGGACCGACACCAGCGGGACGGTCAGCAAGGTGCCGGCGGCCGGCGGCACTCCGACCGTCCTCACCTCCGAGCCCGGCTTCTACGAACAGCCGGCCTGGTCCCCCGACGGCAATCGCATCGTGTTCTACCGGGGCCCGCGGCAGGCGCATGAGACCGAACATCGTGGCGCGGGCGAGGATCTGGTCTGGATCCCCGCGGCCGGCGGCGCGGCGACCCGCATCACCCGGATGGATGGCGGGGGGCGTCCGCACTTCGCCCGCGATCCGAACCGGGTGTTCGTGTACGACGGGGAGGAGCTGGTCTCGATGCGGTTCGACGGGACCGACCGGCGCTCCTGGATCAAGGTGACCGGATACACGTATCCCGGCCCCGGCTCCCAGCCCGGCAACGCGGACGAAATCATCATGAGTCCCGACTCCGACCGGGTGCTGGTGGCCATCGGCAACAACGTCTACCTGGTCACCCTGCCCGAGTTGGGCGGCACCACGCCCAGCATCAACGTGTCCGATCCGTCGTCCGCGTCCTTCCCGGTGAAGCGGCTCACCACCATCGGCGGCGATTTCGTCGGCTGGGCACCCGACTCGAAGCGGGTCTTCTGGTCCATCGGCCGCTCGTTCTTCCGGTACGAGCCGGGCCGTGCCGACTCGCTCGAAAAGGCGAAGGTCATTCAGGACTCCCTGCGCACCGACTCGCTCAAGGGCGACACGCTGGCCAACGGCAAGCCGGACACGGTGGCCAAGGCCCGCATCGACTCGCTGAACAAGAAGCCGGCGTACGAAGCCGAGCGGACCGACGTGACGATCAAGGTGGCGCGGGACGTGCCGAAGGGGACCGTGGTCCTGAAGAACGCCCGTATCATCACCATGAAGGGGGACGAGGTCATCGAGAAGGGTGACCTCGTCGTCACCGGGAGCCGGATCGCCTGCGTGGTCAGTTGTACCGCACCCGCCGGCGCGACGGTGATGGATCTGACCGGGAAGACCATCATCCCCGGGCTGATCGACACCCACGCCCATCCGTGGCCCGAGTGGGGCATTCACTCGAACGAGGTGTGGAAGTATCTCGCCAACCTGGCCTTCGGCGTGACGACCACCCGGGATCCCCAGACGGCGACGACGGACGTCCTGACCTACGCCGACATGGTGGAAGCGGGACAGATCATCGGCCCGCGGATCTACCACACGGGTCCCGGCGTCTTCTGGAGCGAGGACGTCAAGAGCCTCGATGACGCGAAGAACATCCTGAAGCGGTACAGCGACTTCTACGGCGTGCACACCATCAAGGAGTACATGACCGGGAACCGCAAGCAGCGGCAGTGGGTGATCATGGCGGCGAAGGAGCTGCGTCTGATGCCCACCACCGAGGGCGGCCTCGACTTCAAGATGAACCTGACCGAGGCGCTGGACGGCTATCCCGGGCACGAGCACAGCTATCCGATCATGCCGCTCTACAACGACGTGGTGCAGCTGGTCGCGCAGTCCGGCATCAACTACAACCCGACCCTGCTCGTGAACTACGGCGGTCCGTTTGCCGAGAACTATTTCTACGAGCACTACAACATCCACGACGACCCGAAGATCCGTCGCTTCTTCCCGCACGATGAAATCGACCAACGGGCGCTGCGCCGGCCGGGGTGGTTCGCGGACGATCAGTATGTGTATCAGCAGATCGCGGCCAGTGCCGCGGCGATCGTCCGGGCCGGCGGCCACGTCGGCATCGGCTGTCACGGGCAGTTCGACGGGGAAGGGTGCCACTGGGAGACCTGGGCGTTCGTCGCGGGCGGGATGACGCCGCTCGAAGCACTCCGCGTCGCCACGCGTGACGGCGCCTACGCCATCGGCTTCGAGCAGGACCTGGGATCGCTCGAGCCCGGCAAGCTGGCGGACCTGGTGGTCCTCGACGCCAACCCGCTCGAAGACATCCACAACACCACGAAGATCCATTCCGTGATGAAGAACGGCCGCGTGTATGACGGCAACACGCTCGACCAGGTGTGGCCCGACAAGGTGGCCTTGCCGCGGATGTGGTGGTGGGGGCAAGAGCCGGGAGGCAAGAACTAGATCGGCGGACGGCAGTACGGCAGTCCGCTTCGATGGGGAGCGGACTGCCGTCTGCTGCCTGCGCTGGTCGGGCTCGTTGACTTCGCTCGCCCCCTCGACTAGGCTTGTAGTCGAACCACGAGCTGGCATCCTCCCGAAGGACAGTCCCGCTCAGGAGCGGGCACCGGCGCTGTACACACGCCCGGACTCATTCCCCAGGTTCATCTCGACGTGGTGACTCCGCCGACGCCGGCACTGAGGCCGGAGGTGGAGTGCGTGTGTGTGAAGGAGTATCTGTTACATGCCGTTTTCCGCACTCGGGCTCATGCCCGAACTGGTACGCGCCGTGGCCGAGGAAGGCTACGAGCGTCCCACCCCCATTCAGCAGGAAACCATTCCCCTCGCGCTCGAGGGCCGCGACCTCATCGGTTCGGCCCAGACCGGAACCGGGAAGACCGCGGCGTTCATGCTGCCCATCCTCCAACGGCTCGCGAAGACGGGTAAGACGGGCGCTACCCGGGCGTTGGTGCTCGTGCCCACGCGGGAGCTGGCCGAGCAGGTGGCGACGAGCGCGCGGGCGTATGGACGACACCTGATGGTCACCGCGGCCGCCGTGTACGGCGGCGTCGGGATGGAGCCGCAGACCAAGGCCCTGACCCGGGGCGTGGACGTCGTGGTGGCGACGCCGGGCCGTCTGCTGGACCATATGGAGCGCGGGCACGTGAATTTTTCGCGGCTCGAAGTCCTGGTCCTCGATGAGGCGGACCGGATGCTCGACATGGGGTTCGCGCCCGACGTCAACCGCATTCTCCGCGGCCTCCCGGTCGAACGTCAGACCATGCTCTTCTCGGCCACGATCTCGCGGGAGGTGGACGCGCTGGCGCGGAAGGCCCTGAACGGGCACGCGTCGGTCGAGATCGGGCGCCGGGCCCAGACCGCCGAGGGCATCGAGCATGTGATCGTGGCGGTGGACAAGGCCAAGAAAAAGGACGTCCTCGTCGCGATTCTGCAGGCCAAACCCGAGGGGCAGACCCTCGTCTTCACGCGGACCAAGTACGGCGCCGACAAGCTGGTGACCCACCTCAAGAAGAGCGGGATCCCGGCGCACGCCCTGCATGGCGACAAGGCGCAGAGCCACCGGCAGCGGACGCTCGATGAGTTCCGCGACGGACGGACGGAGATTCTCGTCGCGACGGATATCGCCGCGCGGGGCATCGATGTTGACGGGATCCGGATGGTGGTGAACTTCGACGTCCCGAACGACCCGGAGGCCTATGTGCACCGGGTGGGCCGCACCGCCCGCGCCGGCGCGCAGGGGTTGGGCCTCACGCTGATCTCACCCGACGAGTGGCTGATGATGGCCGACGTGGAGAAGCTCATCGGCCGGAGCTTCCCGCGGGAAGTGATTCCCGGGTTCGAACCTTCGGTGCCCCCGCTGCAGCCGAAGCCCATGAAAGAGGTGGCGGCCAAGCCGGCCCGTTCGGTCGGGATGCGGACCGGCGGCCGTCGCCGCCGCTAGCGCTTGGCGATCGGGACGTAGGGGCGCTCCGGCGCCCCGACGTAGTCCTGTCTCGGCCGGGCGATTTTCTGCTCCTTGTCGAGCAGCATCTCCTGCCACTGAGCCAGCCAGCCGGGCGTCCGGCCGATCGCGAAGAGCACCGGGAACATGTCCACGGGGAATTTCATGGCCTCGTAGATGATCCCGGAGTAGAAATCCACGTTGGGATAGAGCTTGCGGGTGACGAAGTAGTCATCCTGGAGCGCGATGCGCTCGAGCTCGAGGGCCAGGTCGATCAGCGGGTTCTTGCCCGTCACCTCGAACACCTGGTCGGCGGTCTGTTTGATGTACTTGGCCCGCGGGTCGTAGTTCTTGTAGACCCGGTGCCCGAAGCCCATCAGCTTCACCTCGCCCCGCTTCACCCGCTCGACGTACGCCGGAACCTTCGCCTTGTCCCCGATCTCACGGAGCATGCGCAGGACCTGCTCGTTGGCGCCGCCGTGGAGCGGCCCGTACAGGGCGGCCGCGGCGCCGGCCCTCGCGGAGTAGGGATCGGCGTGCGAGGACCCAATGGAGCGCATCACCGCGGTGGAGCAGTTCTGCTCATGGTCGGCGTGGAGGATGAAGAGCACGTCCATGGCCCGCTCGAGGACGGGGTTGGGGACGTATTTCACCTCGGTCGCCTTGAACATCATGTTCAACAGATTTCCGGTGTAGCTCAGATCGTTGTCGGGATAGGCGTAGGGCATCCCGATGTTGTGACGATGGGCGAAGGCCGCGAGCGTCGGGGTCTTGGCGATGAGGCGGAAGATCTGGTTCCGGCGCGACACCTCGTCGTCGATGTGCTTCGCCTCGGGATAGAAGGTCGAGAGCGCCGCAACAGTCGACACGAACACGCCCATGGGGTGGGCGTCGTGATGAAAGCCGTCGATGAACTTCTTGATGTTCTCATGAATGATGGTGTGGTGGACGACGTTGTAGACCCAGCTCTCCAGCTCCGCCTTCTTCGGCAGCTCCCCGTTCAGCAGCAGGTACGCGGTCTCCAGGAAGGTGCTTTTCTCGGCCAACTGGTCGATGGGGTAGCCCCGGTACCGCAGAATCCCCTTGTCGCCGTCGATGTAGGTGATCGAGCTCCGACACTCGGCCGTGTTCATGTAGGCGGGGTCGTAGCTCATGAGCCCGAAATCGTCCGCCCCGGTGCGGATTTGCCTGAGATCGGCAGCCCGGATCATGCCATCCTGGATGGGCAGTTCGTAGTTCTTGCCGGTGCGGTTATCGGTGACGGTCAGCGAGTTGGTCGGCACAACGCGTCCTGGAGTGAGGGGTGACGGGCCGAAAGATAACCGGGGTCTCCCTCTTTTCAGAATGCCGGTTTGACGTATCTTCGCCCGGTGACCGCGAACCCGACCCCCCCGAAACGTCCCAGCCTATACCCGACCAAGTCGGGCGCCGGTGCCCTGTTGGGCGAGCAGCTGGCGGCTCGTGGCTACCGCTCCTGCATTCTCCTGGGAGTCACCCCTGAGGGGGTGGAGATCGCCGCCAACGCCGCCAAGGCCATGGGGGCGTCCTTCGACGTCATCGTCGCGTCGTTCATCAAGCTGGGATCGAATCTCGCGCCCATCGGCGCCATGGCCGAGTCGGCGCCGGCCGAGATGGACCCGGACTTCCAGCCGGGGATGAACCTGCTGGAGAAGCTGCAGGGGGCCATCGAGGAGTCCCGCGCCCGGGTGCGGCAGGACCTGGTGCTCTATCGCACGCAGCGGCCCGTGAAGCCTGTGAAGGGGAACGCGGCCGTCATCATCGACGGCCAGGTGATTTACCCCTGGCGGGTGCTCGCCGCCGCCAAGGCGGTGGAGCAACTCGGCGCCATGAAGGTGGCCATCGCCACTCCGGTGGCCACGGAAATCGCGGCCGGCAGGATTCGGGCGAGGCAGTATGAATTCGTCTGTCCGAGCATCGTCGCGGACGAGACCGGACATCCCTCGCCCTACGGTGACTCGTCGGGAGACAGTCCGGACAGACTACGGAGCATCATGATCGCGCACCAGGCAGCGTAGACGGTTAAACGGTTAGACGGTTAGTCCCGCATTAATTGCGTCCCAGACGCGTCAATTTGGTACGCTCGTTCCAAGAGTTCCCCGCAGAATAACGTCGTGAAACCCTACGAGCGTCTTGCGGCCTGGCGCCACTGTCATCGTCTCGCGCTCCTTGTCTACCGGGTCACATCGAACTTCCCCAAGTCCGAGTTGTACGGCGTCACCTCGCAGATGCGACGGGCGGCGACCGGGGCCTCCGCCAACCTCGCCGAGGGATCGGCCAAGCGGGGATCACGGGAGTATCGTCGGTTCATCGATATGGCGGTGGGGTCGCTTGCCGAGGTTTCTTACTACGCGTTGTTGGCGCGCGACCTCGGGTACCTGACTGTGGAAGGGTGGGAGGAGGTCAATCGTGTAGTCGACGAAGCCGGTCGGACTACGATGGGACTCCACAAAGCAATCGCCCGAGCGACGGAGGTCACTCGGGCGATCTAACCGTCTAACCGTCTAGCCGTCTAAAGACTAAACCAGCCCCTTTTCAAGCCACAGGTGCTCACCCTTGAGCACTTCCTGCGCAGCACGATACGTCGGCACATCCGCACTGCTCCACATCTCCTGAAACTTCACGCGGATCCGGTGGCGAGCCTGCTCGCAGAAGAGGTTGGCCAGTTTCTCGGCGCGCGCGCCCCCGGCCGGATCCTTCTTCTTCAGCATCTGCACCCGCGCGCACGAGGCGGCCATCGCGAACAGCTCGGCGCCGACATCCACCAGACGGAAGAGCACGGACTGGCGTTGCTCGAGCTTGGGACCGAACCGGATCATGGAATGGAACACGCCGCGGGCCAGGCGCCGGGAGGCGCGTTCCGCGAAGCGCACATGCCTTGCCAGGGCGCCGTACTCGCCGTACTTGGGCCAGAGGCTCCAGCCAATCCAGCGGGTGGGATACCACCACCCATAGAAGAGGGCGGAGCGCCAGAGGCCCGCGAGCCTCTGGCCGACGGACTTGCCCGGCATCACGACGTCACCCGCCGTCTGCAGATGCTTGTCCACCGCCTCGCGGGCGATGAACAGGTGCATGATCTCGCTGGACCCCTCGAAAATCAGATTGATGCGGAAGTCCCGCATGATCCGCTCGACCGGCAGCGGCGTCTCCCCGCGGGCCTTGAGTGAATCGGCGGTTTCGTAGCCGCGCCCGCCGCGGATCTGTACCGTGTCGTCGATGATCCGCCAGCCGGCCTCGGAGTTGTACAGCTTGGCGATGGCGGCCTCGAGCCGGATGTCGTAGCCCCCGCGGTCCGCCATGGCGCCGCAGAGTTCGGCCACCGACTCCATGGCGAACGTGTTCGCGGCCATGGTGCCGATCTTCTGGGCGATGGCGTCATGCTTGCCGATCGGCAGGCCCCACTGCACGCGCTCGTTCGACCACTGCCGGGAGATTTCGAGGCAGCGCTTGCCGACGGCGACCGCGGAGATGGGCAGGGTGAGCCGGCCGGTATTGAGAGTCGTCAGCGCGAGCTTGAGGCCTTTGCCTTCACCCCACAGGAGGTTCTCCTTGGGTACCCGGACGTTCGTGAAGCTGATCACGCCGTTGTAGAGGGCCCGGAGCCCCATGAAGTGACAGCGGTGCTCGATCTTCACGCCGGGGGAGTCCGCCTCCACGATGAACGCGGTGATTTGCCGCTTCTCTTTCCCGTTCACCACCTTCGACGGCGTCCGCGCCATCACCACCATCAGCTCGGCGATGGTGCCGTTGGTGCACCACATCTTTTCGCCGTTCAAGATCCAGGTCTCGCCGTCGTCGGCCGGCTCGGCGTGGGTTTCGACGTTGGCGGGATCTGACCCGACGTTGGGCTCGGTCAGGGCGAAGGCGGAGATCGATCCCTTGGCCAGGCGGGGCAGGAATTTCTTCTTCTGCTCCTCCGACCCGAACATTTTGAGCGGCTGCGGCACGCCGATGGACTGGTGCGCCGAGAGGAGCGCGGTGACGGAGCCGTCGACGGTGGACACCAACTCCATCGCCTTCATATAGGAAAGCTGGGAGAGTCCGAGCCCCCCGTATTCGCGGGGGATCTTGATGCCGAAGGCCCCCATTTGCCGGAGCCCCTCGATCACGGCGGGCGGGATCTCGCCCTCGCGGTCGATCTTGTCTCCATCCACTTGGCTTTTCAGGAAGCGTTTCAGCGCGTCCAGGAACGGTTCGGCGCGCTTCTCCTCTTCCGCGGACGCCACCGGGTAGGGATGGATCAGATCCATCTGCAGGGAGCCGAGAAAGAGGTTCCGGACGAAGCCGCGTCCGGTCCACTCGGTTTCGCGGGCCGCCTCGGCGACGTCGCGGGCCTCGGCTGCGGAAACGCCGGTCTTGGGCTCTGTGGCAGTAGTCATGGGGTCTCCTTCCACAATGTATACCCTTGGGGCGGGAATGGGGCGAGGGACGGAAGGGTTCAACCTGGTGACGAACCGGTGACGGAACTCTCTCGCGGCAAGTTCGTTATGCAGGATGTCCCGACGTATCTTCCATCAATGCGACGAGCACTTCTCTATACCGCCCTCCTGATCAGTGGCGCGGCAGGACCGGCGTACGGGCAATTCGCGCCGGCCGGCACCGGCGGCGTCGCGGCGCTCGCCGACGATCTCCGCCGCCTTGGCGCCACCAAGCGGGTGCTGGTTATCGGCGCCCACCCCGACGACGAGGACACCCAGCTCCTCGCATATCTCTCCCGCGGCCTCGGCGTGGATGCGGCGTATCTGTCGCTGTCGCGCGGGGAAGGCGGCCAGAACGTCATCGGCGAGGAGCTCGGCGCCGAGCTCGGGATCATCCGGAGCGAAGAGCTGCTCGCCGCCCGTCGCCTCGATGGCGCGCGCCAATTCTTCACCCGGGCGTACGATTTCGGATTCTCGAAGAACAGCGACGAGGCCTTTCGCTTCTGGCCCCGGGACTCCGTCCTGAAAGACGTCTTGGACGTCATTCACCGGTTCCGGCCGCAGGTGATCGTCTCGATTTTCACCGGCACACCGCGGGACGGCCACGGACAGCACCAGGTCGCCGGCGCCGTTGCCCGGCAGGCGTTCGAGCTCCTGAAGGACTCGAGCTGGGGCCCGGTCAAGTTCTACCGCTCCTCCTTTTTCGATACGGCGGGCACCACGCTCCGGATGGCGGCGGGCACCCTCGATCCTCTGGTGGGTGAGTCGTACTACCAGATCGCGATGGCGGGCCGCAGCCAGCACCGCTCCCAGGACATGGGGCAGATCCAGCGGCCCGGGCCGAGTCAGATCCGGCTGACCCT
>DATBBZ010000312.1:0-6390 GCA_036270745.1 Gemmatimonadales bacterium
CGAGCAGCTGGTGTATGAGATGGGAGACCCCCACTCCTACATCACGCCGGATTGCGTGGCCGACTTCACCACCATCCAGCTGAAGCAGAAGGGCAAGGACCGGGTCGAGTTCTCCGGGATCCGGGGCAAGCCGGCGACCGACAAGTTCAAGGTGTCTTGCGCGTATTTCTACGGGTACAAGGCGGTCGGGACCCTGGTGTATTCCTGGCCCGACGCCTACAAGAAGGCTCAGGCGGCTGACCGGGTGCTCCGGCAGCGTCTGAAGGACCTGGGCCTGTCATTCGAAACGGTGCTCACCGAATTCGTGGGCGTTGACGCCACGCATGGACCCCTGGCCGGCGCGCCGAGCCCGGATCTGGCGGAAGTTCAGCTGCGGGTGGGCGTGCGGGCGGGGGAAAAGGCGCCGGTCGAGCGGTTCACCCGCGAAATCGCGCCCTTGATTCTCAACGGCCCGCCGTCCGTCACCGGGTTTGCGGGCGGTCGGCCCAAACCGGAGGAGATCGTCGCCTACTGGCCGGCGCTCCTCGACAAGCGGGAGGTGACGGCGTGCGTCGATCTGGTGCGCGTATGAGAAAGAAATCCCGGTCCGCCCTCACGGCACTCGTGGCGATCGCTCACGCCCGTTCGGGTGACAAGGGCGACACCGCGAACGTAGGGCTCATCGCCCGGCAGGCGAAACACTACCCGCTGCTGGTGCGGGAAGTCACGGCCGCCCGCGTGCGCAAGCACTTCAAGGGAGTGATCACCGGGCCGGTCGAACGGTTCGAGTTGCCGAACCTCAAGGCGCTCAACTTCCTCTTGCATGGTGCCCTGGATGGCGGCGGCACGATCTCGCTCAAGACCGACGCGCAGGGCAAGGTGTTCTCCACCGCGCTCCTGCGAATGCAGATCCCGGTGCCCAAGTGAGCGACCGCGTCCTCGTCAGCGTGGTGGACGGCATACTCACCGGCACGCTGAACCGTCCGGACAAGAAGAACGCCATCGATACCGTCATGATGGACGCCCTGGCCGAACTGCTCGAGCGCGCCGACCTGGATGCGGGCGTCCGGCTGGTCGTGATCCGCGGCGCCGGGAAGGACTTCTGCGCCGGGATGGACCTGAACGAGCTCCTCGCCTCGGCGGATCAGACTGTGGAGCAGAACCGCGCCGCGGCCCTGCGGTTCGGCGACTTGTTCATTCGCATGCGCGCGCTTCCCAAGCCGGTCGTCGCGGTCGTGCAGGGGCGCGCCCTCGCCGGGGGCTGTGGTCTCGCGACCGCGTGCGATCTGGTGCTGGCCTCGGAAACGGCGCAGTTTGGCTATCCGGAAGTGCAGCGGGGATTCGTGCCGGCACTGGTGATGAACATGCTGAAGCGGGCCGTGGGCGAGAAGGTCGCCTTCGATCTGGCCGCCACGGGGCACCTCCTCAACGCGGCGGAAGCGCACGCGGTGGGGCTGGTCTCGCGCGTGTACGACGAGTCGGACTTCGAGGAGCAGGTGGGAGACCTCCTGCGAACCATCGCGGACTCGAGCAGCACGGCGCTCGCGTTCACCAAGCGGCAATTCTACCAGCTGGACGGTGTCACGTTCGAGGCGGGGATCAGGCTCTCGGCCGACGTCAACGCCGCGAGCCGGGCCACCGCCGACTTCCGGGCGTCCATCGCCCGGTTCCTCAAGAAATGACCGATCGCCCGCGGGGGTTCACGCAGCCCAAGGCCGCGGCCGATCTGGTGAAGAGCATCGTCCAGCAGAAGGTGGACGATGCCAAACAGCTCAAGGCCGACGTCGAGAAGGCCCGACAGAAGCGGAAGAGCACGCTGCCGCTCCTGCTGGGGCTCACGCCGGTCCTGCTGGGACTGACCGCCTGGAACGTCTTCACCGCGGGCCCGCCCAAGTCGACGCTGACGGCCGCGGACCAGACCGCATCCACCAGGTTCCGGATCTACATCGCCGCGCAAGCCATCGAAGCCTACCGGGCGTCCCACGGCACGTACCCCGCGAACCTGACGCAGGTGGGTGTCGACTGGCAGGGTCTGCACTACGCGGTGGCGGATACCACGTGGAGCATCGTCGCCCGGCTCGATTCCCTCACGGTCACGTACCGCCACGGAGATCCGCTCGCGCCCTTCGCCACCGCCTACCAGTCGCTCCAGCGGAGGAAAAAGTGAGGCGTCAGGGCGGCCGGGCCGGCTTCACCATCATCGAGCTGCTGATCACCCTCATCATCATCGGTATTCTGGCCAACATCGCGATTCCGCTCTTGCGCGTGGTAAAGGTCCGGGCCAATGCCGCCAAGGTCCTGTCCGACTTCGACGTCATCCGCGGCGCGGCGTACGACGTGTATGCGTCGCACGACAGCTTCCCGCCCAGCGGCAACTTCGGGCAGGTCCCGCCGTGGTTCGCGCAGTCCCTGCCCAAGGGCTTCCAGTTCCAGTACCAAGACGTCCAGTACAAGTGGGCGCTCCTCGGAACGCCGCAGGGCAATCCGCTGTCACCGGGTCAGTCGCTGCTCGGCGTCGAGTTCCAGAGCACCAACACCGAGTTGATGAACGCCATCCTCGCAGGGTATCACGGTGCGCTCGCGTTCGGGGGACCGAATGACTTCACCCTCATCATCGAGTGACCTCCCACGCCGGCCGGGGCCGGGTCGGGTTTTCCATAACAAGGCGGCCCTGGTCGGTAGCGGCCTCCTCCTGGGACTGGTGGGAATGAGCTTGCATCGTCTGGGACTCGTGTGGGGAGCGGTCGGGTGTCTGGGCGCCGCCTTTCTCCTGCGGTTCGTGAAATCCCAGTGATCACGACTCCCGGCGCCGTGCTCCTCGTCTCCTGCTACGAGCTGGGACACCAGCCCCTGGCGACATCACAGGCCGCGGCCTTCCTCCGTCGTGCCGGTCTCGAGCCGGCGCAGCTCGATCTCGCACAGGGGGCGCTGACCCCGGACGAGGTGCGCCGCGCCGAGGTGATCGCGTTCTCCGTCCCCATGCACACCGCGCTCCGGGTGGGCGTCGAGGCCGCCGCCCAGGCTCGCCGGTTGCATCCCGGCGTCCAGATCGGATTCTTCGGGCACTACGCCTGGCTCAATCGCGAGTACCTCCTCGGTGGTGTCGCCGACTGGGTGCTCGCGGGGGAGAGCGAGGAAGCGCTGGTCGAACGCCTGACGGGCCACGGGGCGGGGGTCGAGGGGCCGGTGCTCCGTCGGCTCGACTTCCCGGTGCCATATCGAGCGGACCTGCCGTCACTCGATCAGTATGTCATGCTGGAGCATCAGGGGCGCCGCGTGCCGGCGGGATACGTCGAGGGAAGTCGCGGCTGTCTGCATCTCTGCCGTCATTGCCCCATCCCTCCGGTCTATGGCGGCCGCTTTTTCGCCATCCCCGTGGAGACGGTCCTTGCCGACATTCGGGTGCAGGTGGACCTCGGCGCGGGGCACATCACCTTCGGCGACCCCGACTTCCTGAACGGACCGGGCCACGCCCGCAAGCTGGCCCAGGCACTGCATCGGGAATTCCCGAACGTCACGTTCGATTTCACGGCGAAGGTGGAGCATCTGCTGCGACATCGCGCACTGCTACCCGAGCTGGTACGCGCAGGTGCACTCTTCGTGGTATCGGCGGTCGAGTCCCTGAGCGACACTGTGCTCCAGCATCTCGAGAAAGGTCACACCCGGGCCGATGTGTACGAGGTGCTCCAGCTGACTCGCGAGGTGGGGCTGACCGTGCGACCCTCGCTCGTCGCCTTCACGCCCTGGACGACGCTGGACGAGTATGTAGAGCTCGTGGAATTCGTGGCCGACCAGGGACTGACCCGTCAGATCGATCCGATTCAGCTGACCATCCGGCTCCTGATTCCGCCGGGGTCGGGACTCCTCGAGCGCGAGGCGATCCGGCCCTTCCTCGGTCCCCTCGAACCGGCGCGCCTCGGGTACAGCTGGACACATCCGGATCCCCGGATGGACGCGCTCTACGGAACCGTGACGAGACTGATGGAGCAGGGCAACAGTGAGGCGGCCGCGCCCGAGGTAATTGTGGAAAGGATCCGGGCCGCGGCGGTCACGATTCGTGACGGAAAGGCCGTATCCCCGCGTCCGACAACGCCAAGCGAGACCTCGGTGCCTCGCTTGACTGAGTCCTGGTTCTGCTGCGCCGAGCCTGCGCCGGAGCAACTCGTCACGCTCAGGTAACGGAAAAAGGGGCGCTTTTCCACCCTGATTCACACGTCCCCCAAAGTCTGTAGTATTCCCCCCACATGGACCCTTACACGTTCGCGCTCGCACTCGGAGTCCTTGGCCTCCTGGTCATGGGTGCCTCGGGATTGGGACATCGTTTGGACCCCGGCGGCCACATCCGGGCTCATGGTCGAGCCCGACGGCGGGAACAATACGCCCGCAGCTCCGGTTACATCATCCACGGGTAGGAAGTAGGCCCAACTTCTGTCGAGAGAACGATGAGCAATCTGCACGTGCCGATGTACGATCCGAATCTGGTCCAGCCGATGCGCGAGGAGCTCGTTCGCCTCGGCTTCGAAGAGATGCGCACGCCCGAGCGGGTCGACGAAGTCATGACGAAAGCGGCCGACACGACGCTGGTGGTCGTGAACTCGGTCTGCGGCTGTGCGTCAGGCCGTGCGCGTCCCGCCACGGCGATGGCCCTCCGGGGGTCGAAGAAGCCGAACCGCCTGCTGACGGTGTTCGCGGGGCAGGATGCGGAGGCCACGGCGCGGGCGCGGAGCTACTTCGCTCCGTATCCACCATCATCGCCGCAGATTGCCCTGTTCCAGGACGGGAAATTGGTCTTCATGCTCGAACGGAAGAACATCGAGGGCCGCACACCGACGGATATCGCCGCGGAGTTGAGCGGTGCCTTTGACCGGTTCTGCGCCTGATGGATGACGGCGCCAAGAAGCTGATCGTCGTCGGGGACCGCGTCCTCGTCCTGCCACAGGAGGGCGAGGAGCGCACCAATGTGGGACTCTATCTGCCCGCGACGGCGCTGGAGGGCCGGCAGGTACAGGGGGGCCGCATCGTGGCCACGGGACCGGGATCGCCCATGGCGGAGCCCGCCTCGATGGACGACGAGCCCTGGAAGATCCGGTCGAGTGACGTGAAGTATCTGCCCATGCAGGCTCGCGTGAACGACTACGCGCTGTTCTTCCGGAAGGCGGCGGTCGAGATCACGTTCGAGGGCAAGACCTATCTCGTCGTGCCGCAGGCCGCGATCCTGGTGTTGGTCCGGGATGGCCTCCCCTTGGACGATCTCGCGTAAATCGGACCGGTGCTCAAGGATTAGGACCCCGCTCGAGCTCGAGCGGGGTTTTTGTTTGCCTGGGTGACTCTGTTTCCCGGCGGCCTCGAGCGTGCCCGAGCCCTCCTGGCGACGCACTGGGGCTATGGCGGCTTCCGGCCCGGCCAGTTGCGCGTGCTGGGACCGCTCCTGGCAGGGCGGGACGTGCTTGCCGTGTTGCCCACCGGCGCAGGGAAGTCGCTCTGCTTCCAGATCCCGGCGCTCATGTCCGGGGGGCTGACCATCGTGGTCTCGCCCCTGGTCTCCTTGATGCAGGACCAAGTTGGTGCGTTGCGCCGTCGCGGTATCGCCGCTTTGTACCTCAACGCCACCCAGACGCTCGCGCGGCGGCACCGGGTACTCGACGCAGTGCGGGGCGGGTTGGTCCGACTCCTGTACTGCGCGCCGGAGCGTCTGCCATCCCTGGCTCGGCGGCTCGCCGCCTGGTCACTCCGTCCGGCGCTCCTCGCTGTGGACGAGGCGCATTGCATCACCGAGTGGGGTAACGAATTCCGGCCGGTCTATCAGCTCCTGGGGAAGTACCGATACCTCATGGGAGACCCGCCGACGATCGCCGTGACCGGCAGTGCTACGGTCGTCGCGCGGGCCGAGATCGCGCGGGTGCTCCGTCTCGCGGATGCCGTGGAGGTCGTCGGGTCTTTCGACCGCCCCAATCTCCGCTTTCAGACCCAGGTCGTCCGGGATGATCGCGAACGATTCGCCCACATCGCCAATCGGATTCGCACCGCCACCGCAGCCACCATTGTCTACGCGCCCACGCGACGGTTGACGGAGCTCATTGCCCGCGCGCTGCTCCTGCGCAGCCTCAACGCCGCGCCCTACCACGCCGGCCTCACGGCCCGGGTGCGCCGGCACACGCTCAAAGCGTTTCTGGAAGACCAGGTGGCTGCGGTCGTGGCGACGACCGCGTTCGGGATGGGAATCGATAAGCCGGACGTCCGGTCGGTCCTGCACTGGGGTCCGGCTCATTCGCTCGACGGGTACTACCAGGAGGCGGGGCGGGCGGGGCGTGACGGGAATCCCGCCGAGTGTCTGGTGCTCTGGCGGGACGGCGATCTCGAGTGGCCCGGCATCGCGCCGGCGATGAAGGTCTACTTGCAGAGGCGTGCCTG
>DATBBZ010000313.1:0-2385 GCA_036270745.1 Gemmatimonadales bacterium
CTGCCGAAGCCCGTCCTGGCCATCATAGGCCACCATGACGTCGAAGCCCTCGCGCTCCAGGTTGTATGTCAAGACCTCGACCAGCGCACGCTCATCCTCGATCACGAGAATCTTGGGCTTCGGCATATCGGCTTCGCCATCGCTGGGGTTCTGTCGCTAGACGGGGTGGGGTGCACACTCTGCTTCCCAATCTTATGGCGAGCCATGTCTAGGCCGTGATCGAATTGTGAAGAAACTGTGAAGAGACGCTTCGGAAGGAGACAGGAGGTACCGATTAACATTGGCTGGTATCTGGCAATTCTTCCTCTTCTGAGGAATCTTCCCCAACAACAGACACCAGTGGGATTTTTTGAGTAGGCGCTAAAACTTGACTCCGGCGCTCCTCGGAGAACCCACTCATGCGTACGACGAAGCCCTCGCGCCACCTGGCTGGCTCACCCACAGACGTCCACCTCGGAACGCCACATGGCGTCATCTCCCCACGTGTCCGGGCCGTCGGTCCCGAGCACTTCGGGATCGTCGCCGTCGACTGCGCCAAGGCCCGCTCCAAGTGGATGCTCACCGACTTCTACGGCCGCGTCCTCATCGGCCCCACCTCCGTCGAACACCGTAGCGACGCCTTCGCCCAGGCCATCGCACAACTCCGCCAAGCCCGCGCCGCCCACGACATCCGCGACCTCATCGTCGCCGTCGAACGCACCGGCCGACACCACCACCTCGCACGCGAGGCCTTCACCGCCGCTGGCTTCGACACCCGCGTCGTTCACCCCTCCATCTCCCGACACTTCCGCCAGGCCAGCGACTTCGACAACAAGACCGACGACACCGACCTCAAAGGCATCACCCGCGCCGCCGTCAACGGCTTCGCCCTCGCGGAGCCCGCATCCGACCCCCTCTTCACGGCGCTGCAGCTCTGGGTCCGCCACCGTCGCGACCTGGTTGAGAAGTCCACCACGCTCCGCTGCCAGATCCGCGAACACCTCGGGGCCTGCTTCCCCGGCTATGAACGCTGTTTTGATAATGTGTTCCAAAGCAACATCGCCTTGCTCTTGCCAAGTTGGTACCCGACCCCGCAGGCCATCGTCGCGGCGGGCCTGCCCGGATTGACCGAACGGGCGCGGCGCGCGGGCGTCCGGGTCCACGCCGCCACCTTGACCCGAATCCTCGGCTGGGCCCAGAACGCCCCCAGTCCCGACCACGACGCCGAGTTGCACCAGCGGCTCTTGCAGGCACTGGGCGACGACCGGACCTCCAAGGAGAAACAGGTCCGCTCCGCCGAGAGCGACATCGTCGGCCTGCTGGTGCAGACCCCGTTCGTGCGGCTCCTGGCCCTGGCCGGCGTCAACGTGGTGCTGGCCGGCGAGTTCGCCGGCGAGGCGGGACCGATGATCAACTATGCCTCGGGACGGGTCATCACCGGCCGCGCCGGGTTGTACCCGCGGCGGTATCAAAGCGATCAGGTCGACCACGCCTCGGGGTCGCTGGCGCGGCGCGGCAACCGCCGGCTCCGTCGGCCGCTGCTCCTGACCGCCGACACGCTGATCCGGTGTAACGACCATTTCCGGGTCCTGGCGGCGAAATGGAGCGACCAGGGCAAGGACCCGCGCGACATCCGCGTCCGCGTGGCCGGCCGGTTCGCCCGGATCGCCTTCCAGATGGTGACCGGCACTGTGGCGTTCTCGCACCCGGCGTGCCAGGGGGACGCCGCGGTGCTGGCGAAGCTCATCGAATTTCATGATAAGCATAACATCACTCTGGAAACGACGCAGACCAACCTCGGGCGTGCCGCCGCTGCTCTTCCCGCCGCCGAGCGGGCACTTGAGCGCGCGACGCTGCACTTCCAGTGGGAACAGGCCCGCGGTCGCCGGGGACGCGGACCACAGCAGTTGTGTGCGCTCCTCCCGGCGGTCCTCGAGAAGATGGTAGGAGGCAAAGCGACTCCACTGATAAAATCGAAGACGTCAGGGGAGACTCCCTGAGTGGGTCGGGATCGGACCGGGAGCCGTACAACGTCGTCCATTGGCCAGGCGAAAAGCCGGTAACGAAGTCAGGCGCTCTGTCGGATCACCCACGTCGGATACGGCCCCTCGGGGACCTCCCCTGATACCAGCAAGGCGAGACGTGATCCTCCCAGGCAGAGAACGCTCTTGATCCGTCGACCACTCGCAGGGATTGATGCAATCATGCACCCGCGTCGCGACGCGGGCACGTGGAAGATCCGCACCGTGCTGCGGAACGACCGTTGACACAGTTCCCCAATGGCCCACTTCGTTTCGTAGCGGGCTTTGGGGTTGGAGTTCGTGCCGCGCGGACGCGTTGGTCATGACGGATTGTCAAAGAACGTGAAGGCACAAGGCTTCGATAATCATCATCGGGGGGAGGACC
>DATBBZ010000314.1:0-18060 GCA_036270745.1 Gemmatimonadales bacterium
CCTTCGCGGGATCGAGCACATACACGCTCGCCCCCTCCCGGAACTTGGGCGGCAGCGCGGAGAGCGCCCACCGCACCTCCAGGGACTCCGGCATCGACGTCAGCGCGGCGGGAGTCCCATGCGCCGAAGTCAGTGCCACCAGCAATCCAAGAACCGTATTCATTTTTCCGTCTCCTCGACGAATGCCTTGAGTCTCAATGCCGCCTGATCCCACTGAGCGGCCACGTGATCGAGATAGCCCCGAGCCTTCTCCAGTCGCTTCAGGTCGAGATCCCACACCTGCTCACGCCCCTTCCGCTGATGGCGCACCAGGCCGGCACGCCCCAGCGCGTAGAGATGCCGGGTAATGGCCTGTCGGGTGACCCGCTCACCTTCCGACAGCCGGGAAATCGAGAGCGACTCCCCCGACGAGAGCCGCCGGAGCAACCGAAGCCGGGTGGCGTCCGCCAGCGCGGCGAACACCGGCACGGCCTCGGTCTCCCGGAGCTGAGCCGCCCCCCCCGCCCCCCCCGCCGCGCTACGCGACATACTTCGTGAGGTTCTTCACCTGTCCCACCCAGCCCCCGTCGTTCATCCGGAACGCCTCGGCGCGCCGAGCGAGGGGGATCTGGTCGAACCCGGACTCGACGATGGTGACCTCCGTGCCCCCCCCCGCCGCCGTCTCCTCCAGCGTGAACTCCACCAGCGTGGTGGGCTCGGCCGTATAGTCGACCTTCGGATCGTTGGCGTAGGGGTGCCACCGGTAGGCGAAGTACCGCTCGGGGTCGATCGTCTGAACCTGGAATTCGACCTGGAGGTGCTCGTAGCCCTTGGACATCACCTTCCCGGGAACGGTATTCCCGGCGACGAACTGGCCTTCGATGGCGATGCCGAACCAGGCGGAGAACTGCTTCGCGTCCGAGATGGCGCGCCAGACCTTAGAGCGGGGGGCGCGGACTTCGAAGCGCTTCTCGATCCGGTCGGTGCTCGTGTCCTTCTTTTCCATGGCGATCATGGTGGTCCCCTGAAGGTTTTGGTTATGTGCAACCGTTGTGTTGCGTATTATACGGGGCACACCAGAAAAGCGCAACAGGGGAGTTGCGCTTCGATCTCCAGCCGCACCGGTGGGTGCTGGGAGGTCAGTCCAGCGGAATCCGCTTGGCGTTTACCGCCAGCCACTGCGCGAAGGTCTGCAGGTCGGGATTCAGCGCACGGCTCATTTCGAGACTGCGGTTCCCCGTGTACATCGCCTCGAAGTCCCGCTTGAACTGAAACATGTTGCCCACGTCGTCGGCCCCCGGAAACCCGAAGCTCCGGAACACGTCCGCCGGAACATCGTTGTAGCGCACTTCTTGCCCCAACGCCTTGGTGAGCGCCGCCGCCATTTGCGCCCCGGTCAAGTGCTCGCCCGCCACCCCCAGGGTTTTGCCGATGAATTCCTTGCCGCGCTTGAAGATCCCGTACGCGCATTTCCCGATGTCCTCGGCCGCGATGCCGGGCAGCTTCTTGTCGCCCATCGGATACGTGAGGGCCAGCTTGCCGTCGGGCCCCTTCTTGGGACCCGAACCGAAGTAGATCAGGTTCTCCCAGTAAAACGACGTGAGGAGAAATGTGGTCGGCACGCCGAGCCGGGTGAATTCAGCATTGGCGTCCGCCTTGGCGTCGAAGTGCGCCACCTTGTAGTTGCTCTGCAGGGTCGGCATCCGGTTGTCGGTCAACGGGATGGACTTCCGGGTGTCCTCGAAGGTGGACCAGATGGCATGCTGAACCCCTGCGGCCTTGGCCGCCTGCGCCATCGCGCGCCCCTGCGCGGTTTCTTTCACTCCCGAGAAGTGGTCCCAGAAAAAGGTGACACAGTACGCTCCATACGCCCCCGCGAACGCCCGCTTCAAGCTCTCCACGTCGTCGACGTTCGCCTCGACCACTTCGGCGCCCAAGGCCGCCAACGCACGAGCCTTCTCGGACTTGGCGTCGCGCGTGATCGCCCGGGCCTTGAACCCCCCCGACTTGCCCTTGGCGATGGCCCGGGCGACACCGCCCCCCTGCTGCCCCGTCGCACCCAGCACCGCGATGATCCTTGGCTCAGCCACTTTTCACTCCTGGTTTCGAGAGTCCCCAATTGCCCAACGTAAGCTACTTTGGTGAAATGCCGGACGCCGCCGCGCAGCCCTTTACCAAAGTTTCCTACCTCCTCGTGGCCCTCCTCGCCGCCTGCCGGACGCCCGTCGAGCAAACAACCCCCGGCTCGCGCCCCCCTGCCGCCATCGTCGCAAGCTTCGACGGCCTCGGCGACGGCTTCGCCGGACCCCAGGGAGCCTTCACCGGTCGCAACCCGTCCGACAACACCCTCGCCGTCGGCCCCGACCACGTCTTCCAGATCGTCAACGTGCAAATGGCGATCTTCACGAAGACCGGGAAGCCGCTCTACGGCCCCGTACCCACCAACACGCTGTTCAAAGGCTTCGGCGGCGCGTGCGAATCTGACGACAATGGCGACGCCGTCGTGCGCTACGACCAGCTCGCCAACCGCTGGCTCGTCGTCATGCCGATCTTCCGCGAGATGAAGCGCCGCCCCGACCAGCCACCCATCTGGACGGCGAGCAACCACACCTACCTCTCGCCCCCGGGAGTGAAAAACCAGCCGGGGCCCGCGGTCAAACTCTTCGTCCCGCCGCCCGCACCGCCGACACCGAAAACCGCCACGCGTGAACCCCAGCGGAGGTTCCGACCTCCGCCCCCGGCGCCCGAAGACCTCGGCCCCTGGGCCATGTGCTACGCCGTCTCCACCAGCCCCGACCCCTTCGGCACCTGGTACCGCTACGAGTTCCTGCGCCCGCTCTTCCCGGACTACCCGCGCCCAGCGGTCTGGCCCGACGGCTGGTACGTCCCCTCGAGCACCGGCGACACCGTTATTCAGAAACACACCTGCGTCGCTGACCGGGCCCGCATGCTCGAGGGGAAGCCCGCCACGGAGCAGTGCTTCGTCGTGGACAACGTGAGCTTCCTGAACAACGCCGACCTGGACGGCACGACGCTCCCTCCCGCCGGCGCCCCGAACATCGTCCTCGCCGCCGGCGGCACTCAGCTCCGGGGCGTCTTCTGGAACGACGGGATCTACGCCTGGCAATTCCATGTGGATTGGGCAGACCCAGCGAAGAGCACGCTGACGGGACCCGACAAGATCGACGTCAGCCCCTATCGCTTCCTCTGCGACGGGCAGCTCACCTCGTGCGTCCGCCAGCCCGGCACCGATCGCCACCTCGATGCCCAGGGCGACAAGCTCATGGCTCGGCTCGTCTACCGGAACGTGAACGGCGCGGAAGAGATGGTCGTCACGCACTCGGTGGAGGATTCCGGCAGAGAGGGCGGGGTGCGCTGGTACGAGTTCACCATTTCGGCCGACCGCTCGGTCCACCTCGCGCAGCAGGGCACCTACGTCCCCGACGAGTTCGATCGCTGGATGGCGAGCGCCGCGATCGACAAGGCCGGCAATATCGGCATCGGCTACTCCTACGGCGGCAATGGGGCCTTCGCCGGCCAACGCTTCGCCGCTCGCCTCGCGAATGACCCCTCAGGTGTCTTGTCGCTCCAGGAAGCCGTGCTCGCGAACGGCGAGGGCTCGCAGACCAACACCCTGCGGTGGGAGGATTACACCCAGACGGCCGTGGACCCGAGCGACGACTGCACCATCTGGTACGTCGGGGACTACTACAAGAAGGGCGCCGAGGAGTACTCGACTCGCATCGGCGCCTTCCGGTTACCTGGGTGCACCACGAAGTAGGACCTAGGGGCGCCAGACCGTCACGTCATCGATCCATAAGTATTGCGTTTGCGGGCCCCCCGGCATGTAGTTGTCGAACCGGATCTGGTTGATCCGCACGTCCGTCGTGGTGCGCCAGCGCATGTTCTGCTGGCTGATCTTCTTGACCCCGTTGAGCCACACTTCCTGAAGCCCGTCGGCCTGGCCCGGCGTGTTCATCTTGATGTGGATCACCACCTCCTGCCACTGCCCACCCACGAGCGGGGTCTTGGGAACCGTCTGGAACAAGTCCGCCCCGTAACAGCAGGCCATGTCGGGCCAGTAGGTATAGAAGGAAAGCGGTTGGAGCGTCGGCAGCCCGACCTCTTCGGGATCCAAACCCGCATAGAAATAATCACTGCCGTTCGGGACGATCCCGGCCTTGCCCGAGCAGGCCCACATGTTGTTGATGTTGTTGCCGCACACCGTCGCGAAGTGCATGCCGTTCCCATCGCTCCGCAGATTCAGAAATCCCTCCTGGAACATGACGTAGAACCGGACATACACCTCGTCATACCCAGGCATGAACCAGCGGGTGATGTCGCCATACCCATTGGCCGGCGTGAAGAGCGTCTGCAGGGACTGATGACCCGAGTGCACCCGCGCCGCGGTGGTGCTGAGGCTGTAGCGACCCGTGGGGTCAAAGGTCCAACTGCTCAAGTCGGCGCCTTCGAACCCATCCTGGATCACGATGGTGCTGTTGGGACCCGGGGTCGGCGCTCCACTGCCACCTCCTGAGCCGGCATTCGTCGTCGTGGCACCCACGACGTTCGACAGTGCACCGAACACGGCGTTCACGTTGAGCGTGCCCCGGAACGCCACCACCTGGAACTGGTACGCCGTGGCCGGCGTGAGCCCTGTCACGGTGCAGGTGCGCGTGGCGCCGATAGCAGTCCCGGGAATCGCAGCGCAAGTGCCACTGGTGACCCCCGTTGCCGTCCCCCACGAGATGGTGCCCGTGGCGAAGCGCACGTCGTAGCTCGCCGGGTGGCCGGTGCCGTCGTTCACCTCAGTGAACGAGAGGGTCACGGCGGAGTCGGATACGCTCCCCACCGAGAGATTCGTCACGGTGCCTGGGCTCTGGGGCGGCGGTGCGACGGCAGTGACTGCGACCGTCGCCGAGCCCGTGAGCCCACCGGCTGTGGCCGTGATGGTCGCTGTACCCGCGGCGATTCCGGTCACGACGCCGCTGCCGGAAACGGTGGCCACCTGAGTGCTGCCGGAGGACCACGTGGGGCTCACCGCAACGCTGTCTCCGCCCCGGGTTCGTCCGTACGCAGCGAATTGGCTCGTCGCGCCCACCGCGATCGACGCCGAGCTCGGCGCCACGATGACCCGGGCGAGGCGGGACCTGAGGGAAAGCTCCGAAGATGTCGGTGCGGTGGCGGGGGAGTGATCACACGCCCAGAGTGCGAGGGCCAGGGCGCCGACGGCCCCAGCGAGCAACAAAAGCTTCAAGAACCGCATGAGTATTTCCTCCTAGAAAAAAGCAGGGCCGCCAGGTTCGACCCTGAGGTCGAATCGCTGGCGGCCCGGCTGACGTCGCGAGCGTTGGCTCGCGCTTAGTCCCGTAGCTCTGCGTCACCACCTTTCGGTGGCTTTGCTCTGAGCAGCTTGAGGCGCCAGACTAACGGTCGCGCTCCTTGCCTCGCAAGGCACAACCTGAGGCACACGCGGGAGGGACCAGCGCACAACCTTGGAGCGCGTGCACCAGGGGTCAGGAAAAGAGCTACGTCAGGGTTTGACGGCCCGCACGACTTGCGTGAGATCCGTCACTCGCCCGCGGGCCGACACCCGGAGCCAGCGGAACGTGTAGGGCGGCTCGTCGATCAACCATTTACCCGGGCTGATCTGTGGCTGTTGAGCGCCGATGGCCAGGGGCCGGCGACGCGTCCTCCCTCACATTGGCTGAGAGATTCGCCGGAGGCTATTGTCCGTGCCGTGACGCCTCCTTCCACTCGTCTCTCCAAGTCCCGCTTCATGGCGGGACTCCAGTGCCACAAGCTCCTCTGGTGGATGGTCCACGAGCCCACGGCGGTCGAGCTCCAGCCCGACAAGGTTCTCCAGGACCGCTTCGACCAGGCCGCCCAGGTCGGCGCGCTGGCCCGCGCGCGGAGTCCCAGGGGTGAGCTGGTCGGCCCCGCGCATGGCGAGTACGACGCCCGCATCCGCCGCACCAAAGAGCTTCTCGACGCCAAGGCGCCCGTGATCTTCGAAGCCGCCTTTGAAGCGGAGGGCGTGTTTGCGGCCGTCGATATTCTCGAGCGGGATGGGGACAGCTTCACCATGACTGAGGTGAAGTCCGCGTCATCGCTCAAGGAGGAGCATATCCCGGACGCCGCGGTGCAGGCACTGGTCCTCGAGCGCAACGGTGTGAGGCCCACCGCGATCAAGGTGATGCACCTGAGCAAGGACTTCCGGCATCCGGATCGGGGAGATCTCTTCGCGGAAGAGGACGTGACCTCGGAGGTCGCGAACGCCCTGCCCGGAATCCCCGCTGAGATCAAAGCGCAGCGATCAATGCTCAGTGGACCGTTGCCGGTGGTCGACATCGGTCGCCACTGTGCCGAGCCACGCGATTGCCCATTCCTGGAGCGTTGCTGGCCGCAGGACCCCGATCACATCGCGAAGCTGTTCAACGTCGGGAAGAAGCGGTACGTCGAGTACGCGAGGAAGGGAATCACCGCGATCTCGCAGATCCCGATCACGCAGAAGCTGCAGTTCCCTCAGCGCCGGCAGGTCCGCGCCATGAGGGAGAATCGCCTGATCGTGGAACCTGGCCTCAAGGAAGCACTCGCGCCCTTCTCGGGCCGGCTGGGCTTCCTCGACTTCGAGACCATCTCGCGCGCGGTCCCCGTCTGGGACGGTATGGCGCCCTGGGAGCAGGCGGCGGCACAGTTCTCCTACCACGAGCGCCAGGCGGGGGGCACGTACACGCATCAAGCGTTTCTCGCCGAGGGTCCCAACGACGCCCGGCCCCCGCTTGCCAAAGCGATGCTCGAGGCAACCGCCCACGCCGAACGTGTGGTGACGTACACGTCATTCGAAAAGACACGGATCCGCGGGCTCCAGGAGGCACTTCCCGAGCTTGCACCCGACCTGCTCGCCCTCGAGAACAAGCTCATCGACCTCCACCCCATCATCCGCGACTACGTCTACGACCCGCGCTTCCTCGGCTCCTTCAGCATCAAAGCGGTCCTCCATCCCCTCGTGCCGGAGTTGACCTACAAGGACCTCGTGATCGTCGATGGGTTGGTTGCGAGCGTGGAGATCGCCCGGTTGTTGTTCGTCGCCGACAAGATCAGACCGGACGAACGTGATCGGGTGCGCCAGGATCTGCTCGACTACTGCGAGCGGGATACCTGGGCGATGGTCAGGGTTCTGGAGGTGCTGAAGGGTCTGGCGGGGCTATAGGCGCCACCCCGGGTGTCGTTTTTCGCGCCGTGAACGGCTTGCACGGGCGCGATACCGGGTAGTGCAGGCCTTCTCCAGGCCGCCCATGGGCCGAGAGCGGGCTACCAGCCCGCGGGAAGCTTGACACCCGCATACAGAATATCCATATCTATATGCATATGCGAACCACACTCATCCTGGATGACGCCCTGCTCGAACAGGCCCGCGAGCTCAGCGGGATTCAGGAGAAAACCGCCCTCGTCCGCGCCGGCCTCGAGGCCCTGATCGCGCGCGAAGCGGCGCGCCGGCTCGCCGCCCTCGGCGGTACCATGCCGGGCCTGACGCTCACCCCGCGCCGCCGGCCCGCCCCGCCCGGGCGCGGCCGGTGATCGTCCTCGCCGACACGTCGGTCTGGATCGACCATTGGCGCCGCGGCAACGCGCGCCTGGAGCGACTCCTGCTCGAGGACCGCGTCGTGCTCCACCCCTTCGTGCTGGGCGAAATCGCGCTCGGCGCCGTCACGCCCCGCGCCCAGGTGCTGGAGCACCTCGCAACGCTCCGTGCGCCCCGGGTCGCGCAGCAGCAGGAGATCATGGCTCTGATTGAGCGGGCCCGACTGTGGCGCCGCGGGATCGGGTGGGTCGACATCCACCTGCTCGCCTCCGCACTCATCGAGCAGATCGGGCTCTGGACCCTGGACGGAGCACTGGCCAATGCCGCCCGCGAGATCGGGGTGGGATTGCCGATCCCAGGCTGAAAGCCTGGGCCCGGTCACGGGCTGGGGGTGGAGAAGATCTGCGTCCCCGAGACCGGAATCATGCCGCCCGTGATGTGCCCCACCGAATCGACCGCTAGGCGCAGAGCGGACGCGAGGTGGCCGACGCGGGGGACCAAGAGCACCGAGTCGTCACCATTTCGCACGACGGTGAACTCGTCGGAGAACGCGCTGGCGCCCACGAACATCACCGGGATCCGGACCGTGTCACCGCCGAGGGCCCGCGCGCGCCGGAGCAGCTGCTCCAGAAATGCGACCGAGTTCTCGAACAGGGGCATCGTGCCCTTGGGCAAGTCGAAGCTCTTCTTCATCGTCCGACCGCCGCGCCGCGGGGCTTGAAGCGCCACGAAATCGACGGACGAGACCAACGCGTCCGGCTTGGTGTGGATATGGAACCGCACCGAATCGCCGTAGCGGTCCACCACGACGCCGGTGACGGAGCGGTCGGTGCGGCCGAAGGTTTCGGCCTCGGTGTCGGCGTACACGATGCTGGTGTACTGCCGCCCGAATTCGAGGGGCTTCTCAGGGGTAGAGCAGGACACGCAGATGGCGAGAGCTGCGCAAGCCATGGCGACTCTCATCGGAGTAACCTATCCGTCCCGTAGCCCCCACGCGACGCTGACCTACCTGACCGCTCCGGAACTCCCGCGTGACCGAACCGTCACATCGCCAGATGAGGCTCCTCCAATAGGTCAGCTTTTTCGGTTCATCGTCTCCCCGTAACTGGAGGACCCATGCCTCGGCCCCCTTCCCCTTTCTCTCGTCGCGCATTTCTCGCGGCCGGCGCCAGCAGTGCGCTCGCCATCGGCTGTTCCGACTATCGCGCCCTGGCTCCCTTCTCGGGGCTCGAGGACGCGACCCGCTACGGCGGTGACCCCGCCACCTCCGGCATCGAGCACATCGTACTGGTCATGATGGAAAACCGCTCCTTTGACCACCTCTTGGGCTGGATGCCGCACGCCGATGGCCAGCAGGCGGGGCTCACATACCTCGATGCCGCGGGGCTTTCTCACTCGACCTACCCGCTCGCCCCGGACTTCCAGGGGTGCGGACTCCAGGACCCGGATCACTCATACGACGGTGCGCGCGTGGAGTACGACGGCGGCGCCTGCGATGGTTGGCTGCGCGTCAACGACATCTTCTCGATCGGCTACTACCGCCGCTCCGACCTCGCCTTCTGTGGCAAGGCGGCACCGGCCTGGGCCTCCTTCGACCGCTACTTCGCCGCTATCCTTGGCCCCACGTTCCCGAACCGGCTCTACCAGCACGCCGCCCAGACCGACCGGCTCTCCAATACCCTGACGCTCTCGACCCTGCCGACGATCTGGGACCGCCTCGCCGCGGCTGGCCTCGACGGCCGCTACTACTTCGGTGACGTCCCCTTCCTCGGCCTCTGGGGTCCGAAGTACCTGCCGATCGCCCGCACACTCGATTCGTTCTTTGCCGATTGCCAGGCGGGCACTTTGCCCAAGGTCGCCTTCGTTGACGGACCCTTCCTCAGCGAAGCCACGGGCACGGGCTTCGACGACCACCCGCACAACGACGTCCGCGCCGGCGAAGCCTTCCTGAACGGGATCTACGAGGCCGTGACCCGCGGGCCCGGCTGGGCGAATACGCTGCTCATCATCAACTTCGACGAGTGGGGTGGCTTCTTCGACCACGTCCCGCCCACCCTCGCTCCGCTCCCGGCCTCGGACATCGCCGCCGGCTCGGACGGGCGCCGCGGCTTCCGCACGCCCACCATCCTCATCTCGCCCTTTGCGCGTAGGTCCTTCACGTCGCACACGCTGTACGACCACACTTCGGTGCTGCGATTGATTGAGTGGCGGTGGGGCCTCGCCCCGCTGACCATCCGCGACGCGAGCGCGAACAACTTTGCGGACGAGCTGGATTTCAAGAACCCCCAGCTCCTTGCGCCGGCGTACGACGTGCCACGAGTGGTTGGCGCTCCCTGTGCCGCTCAGCCAGAGATGGCGGCGCTGGCTTCGGGATCTCAGCCGTCGCCGGTCCGGGCTCCGTGGGAAGCACTGATGGAGCTGGCCCGGCAGCATGGGTGGTCGTGAAGTGACGGGGCGGGCGAGCTCGGCCTACGGGGCGGGCTCGCCTGCTGACTTACAGCTCCAGCTCCATGTCGATCGTGCCGGGCACAGGATGCTTCCCGTAGGGTTGGATTTCCTTGAACCCATACCGCCGGTACATCGCGATGGCGCGGTCCATCGTCCCCACCACCGTGTCGAGCCGCATCCGCCGATATCCTGCGACGGGGGCCTCGGCGAGGATTCGGTCCATCAACGCGCGCCCGAGCCCGGTCGCCCGGTGCGCGGGGCGCACGAAAAGGCGCTTCAATTCGCAGGCGTCTCCCTCGAGGGGTCTGATCGCCACACATCCCGCCGGAACGCCGGCGATCGTGGCGAGCAGGAGCCTGCCCTGGGGCGGAGCGTACGCGCCGGGAAGCGTCGCGATCTCCTCATCGAAGCCCTGAAAGCAGAGACTAAAGCCGAGGGATTGGGCATACTCGACGAAGAGCGCCCGGACGGATTCGACCTGTCCGGAGTTCGTGGCGGGGGTGATCTCAAGCGGCATACTCAGAAAGTACATTAGAGTACCATGTCCTTCACCCCCGCCGCCCTCCGGTTCTTCAAGGACCTCCGCCGCCACAACGCCAAGCGCTGGTTCGAGGCCCACAAGGAGGCCTACCAGAACGAAGTCGTGCTCCCCATGCGCGCCCTCATCGAGGAGCTCGACGTCCGCTTCGCCCGCTCGGCGCCCGAAATCACCGGCGACCCCAAGAAGTCGATGTTCCGGATCTATCGGGACATCCGGTTCTCCAGGGACAAGGCCCCTTACAAGGTCCACGCCGCTTGCTGGTTCTGGCACAAGGATGCGGACCCTCGGGTGGGTGACAGCGCCGAGTCGGGGAGCGCGGGCTTCTACTTCCATCTGGAGCCGGGGGCGTCGGCTATAGGTGCCGGGATCTGGAAGCCGCCGCGGCCGCTGCTGAACAAGGTCCGCGAGTATCTGGCCGAGAAGCCGGCGACGTTCGAGAAAGTGGTGAAGAGCCCCGCGTTCAAGAGGCGCTTCGGGGGTCTGGATAAGGAAGGGATGCTGAAGCGCGTGCCTCGCGGCTTCGACCCTGATCACCGGGCTGGTGAGTGGCTCAAGTATCAGTCGTTCACGGCTGGGAGGTCGCTGTCGGACCGCGAGGTCGCGAGCGAGAACATCGGGGCTCTGCTCGAGAAGGATTTCGTCCGGCTGTTGCCGCTCGTTCGCTGGCTCAACGGGGCGCTGGGGCTCAAAGCCGCGGCGCACCGGTGATCGCTTAACCCCGGGCTGCCGTGTACGGATTCTGTCTCGCGGGGTGCTCGAAGGCGGAACCTGCTTGATCGTAAGGGGAGCGCCGCCCTATCCTGGTGCACGTCCGTTACGATTTCAGGGTTGCCCTGCGAACCCCCATCTGACTACAGTTCCTCTGTGACCATGCACATGCACTTCGCCATGAATCTGAACTGCCAGGCCAAGCGGCCGGGGCGCGGCGCGGTGTAACGACTCCAGTTCTGTCGGATGACACCAACCCGCTCCCCTTTCGAGAGCGGGTTTTCTTTTTCCGGGAGCATTCAGTGAAGAAGCACTACTTATTGGCGAGCGACTTCGATCAGACGCTGTCGTTCGACGACTCGGGAGCCATCCTGGCCGATCTCATCGGCGTGGACGGTTACGACACGCGAGTAGGTGGCCTGTCGCGGCTCAACCTCGTCCAACAGGGTGCGGAGCTCGCCTACTTGTTGAGGCACGACCCCGACTTCCGCCGGGTCACCCGTGGCGACCTGATCGAAGTGGGGCGTCGGGTCCGGCTCAAACGGAACGTCCCCCTGCTCACGCGGCTCCTGCGCGAGGGGATCGACGGGCACAAGTTCGACTTCTACGTGATCTCCGCGGCGCCCGAGGAAGTGGTGCTCGCGGCCCTGCACGGGATCGTCGCCCCCGACCACATCATCGCCACGCAGTTCGAATGGGACGCTGGGCCCGATGAGATCCGCAACGTCGTCCGGGCCGCCGCGGGATTCGGAAAGGTCTCAGGCGTCGAGTCCCTGCGAGAAAAGCTCGGGCTACCGCGCGATCAGGTGATCTACGTGGGGGACGGGCAGTCGGACATCCCCGTCATGCTGCACGTGAACGGCGGGGACGGGTTCACCATCGCGGCCTCGGAAGCGCGCGAGATCTCGCACATCGCGAAGCGGACGGTCATCTCGGATGATGCGCTCAGCGTGCTGGTCCCGATCCTGGAGGACATCCTCAAGTTCGAGCCCGTCGAGATCCGGGCCTTCTTCGAGTCCCAGGGCCTGGTGATTCAGGAGTGGGACCGGGTCCGGACGGACTGGCTGACGATCAGGGAGGGGACGGAAGATGCGGCGGCGTAAACGGGAAGACGGCTAGACGGTTAGGAGTCTGGGGGCAGAACTGGCCCAACCGTCTAACCGCCTAACCGTCTGCTTGTCTATTGAATCGAGCTGCTCGCGCTCCCCACGACGATCTCGTCTCCGGTCGTGAGATAGACGTGAATCATGTTCACCGATACGCTCATCCCCTTGCCACGCCCGTTGGTCGTCTGCTCGTTGAGCACGACGTAGCCGCCGGGAATGTTCATCCGCGTGTTCGGAGCCGGCGTGTAGTCGCCGCCTGACACGAGCGTCCCGTTCACCATCAGGTTGGTGATCACCGAGCCGTCGTAGTCCCCGGCGGTCTTGTTGCCGTTCGAGGTCACGCTGGCGATCCCGACCACGCGGTCGGCGGTGATCATGCCCTTCATTAGGCTTACGGTCGACGCCGTGCCCACGCTCTGCTGGGAGCCGAGTCCATCGGAATCAGCTTCTCCGGCGGTGACGGCGGCGGTTGAAACGGTGGAGGCCTGCGTCAGGGTAACGCCCGACGTGTCGTCGGACGCCTGCCCGCCGCCCGCGGGAAGTGCGGCCACTGCGAACTGCTGGGTCGATCCGCCGCTCTTGACCATCACCCCGACACTCGATCCGGTCACCGTCCGGATCATGCTCTTCTGCGCTGCGAGTGGTACGGCCGCCAGCAGGAGGCCGACCCCAAGGATCTTCGTGATGCGGTTCATGGGAGTCTCCTCTGGCTCACTTGTGGGCCTGAATGTTCCCGCCGGTCAAGACGATGGCGGGCAGCACGTTGTTGTGGGTGCCGTCGCCGGCGTTGTCGATCGTGAACAGGAACGTGTCGACGCCACGTCCGGGCTCGCCGTTGTCGCAGACCTGAATGGTGTAGTGGTGATCACTCCACCCCGACCCCGCGAACACGTCCTTCAACCGCGCCGTCCCATCCCATTCGCCGCAGGACCCGCCCTGAGCGCTCGGGAAGGAGGCGAAGTGCTCCATGGTTTCCGAGTGAATGAGCGTCTGGGTCGCATGGTAGACCACCTGCATTTGGCCCTTGATGGCACCCGAATCGCACGCTTCCGCGTGGATGTTGAACCCGAACGTCACCTTCCCGACCCCGGAGGGGTCGACGCGACCGCCACCGGTGAACTTCCCGCCGGCGTCACACCCGACCCAGCCGTCAGGCGTCCGGGCTACCGCTTTTTTCTGTTGCGGGTTGACCGCGTTGGGCTGTTCGCAGCCCGCGATCACGAGCAGCGCGACCGCTACGGCGGCCGGAGCCATTCCCTTCGCCACGTGCATAGGACCTCCCGTCCCTAGGGCGTTGAAATGCGGAAGTAGGGAGGGGCAAAAGGAGTGCCCGCGGACGCCCGGGGCCCGCGGCATCGGGAATCGAGGTTTCATGCGGAGAGTGTGACCGTGGCGTTACCGATTCGGTGCGCGACTTCGTCGTGATCCGCGCGGCATCTGGCGCGGGTGAGTAACAGGGGGGCACCCTTCCAGCCCGCCCCGGGTTAGGATTAAGGCCCGAATGGACAACAAATCCGCGGACCTCTCCGCTCTGCGCATCAATCGCGATGCCCTCCCGCCGACGCCTGGAAGCAACGTGGGGGGTCGTCGTTGGCTGATCATCGGCGTGCCGGTCGTCTTGCTCCTCACGCTCACCGGCTTCCTGGTGGCGCGGAGTCTCGCGAGTGGCGTGGAGGTGCACTTGACCCCGGCAGTCCGGATCTCTCCCTCGCAGGCGAATGTCCTCGCCTCCGCCTCCGGGTACGTCGTCGCCCAGCGCAAAGCCGCTGTCGCCTCCAAGGCCACCGGCCGGCTCGTCTATCTGGGCGTGGTGGAGGGGGACAGAGTAAAGGAAGGCCAGGTCATCGCGCGGATCGAAGACGGCGACGTTCGGGCCCAACTCGCCCAGGCATGGGCGAACCTCGATCTGGGAACCGCCGACCTGCACAACGCGCAGGTCTCGCTCGACCGGCAGGCGCAACTGCTGAAGAACAACCTCGCGAGCCAGGCCGATTTCGACGCCGCCCAGGCGGGGCTCGCGCGCGTCAAGGCGACCATGGCGCTCGACTCGGCGCAGGTCGATGCGGCCAGGGTGGCGGTCGAGAACACCATCGTCCGCGCGCCCTTCGACGGCACCGTACTGACCAAGAGCGCGGACGTGGGCGAGGTGGTCTCACCACTCACAGGGGGAGCGCTGTCCAAAGCGTCGGTGGTGACCGTTGCCGACTTGGGATCACTTCAGGTTGAAGTAGACGTCTCCGAGTCGAACCTCGCCCAGGTGACGATCGGCGAGCCGTGCGAGATCATCCTCGACGCGTATCCGGACGTGCGGTACGCGGGGTCGGTCGCGAAGGTCGTCCCCACCGCCGACCGCGCCAAAGCGACGGTGCAGGTGAAGGTGGCGTTCAAGCATTACGACGCGAAGGTGCTGCCCGAGATGAGTGCCAAGGTGCACTTTCTTCCCCGTTCCAACGTGGCACAGACACCGCAGGACACGCAGTCGGTGATCGCCGTGCCGGAAAAGGCGCTGGCGACGCGAAACGGGCAGGCAGTGGTCTATGTCGTGTCGGACGGCCGGGCGGTGGAGGTGGCCGTCACGGCGGGACGTCATTTCGGCTCTTCCGTGGCCATCTTGCAGGGCATCGCGGTGGGCACTGCCGTGGTGGATTCGGTCGATGACCGGCTCCATCGCGGCGTCAAAGTCAACGTGAAATCAGGAACCTCCCAGTGACCGATTCGATCGTGCAGGTCCGGAACGTCTCCAAGGCGTATCGCCGGGACGCGAACACCGTGCCCGTGCTCCAGAATATCACGCTCGACGTCCCCACGGGCGAGTTCGTGGCCCTGATGGGACCGTCGGGCTCAGGAAAAACGACGCTCCTCAACCTGATCGCCGGCATCGACCGCCCCGACACGGGAGAGGTGAAGGTGGCGGGCACCGACGTCGCCCAGCTCACCGAGTCCCAACTCGCCAAGTGGCGCGCGACGAACATCGGGTTCGTCTTCCAGTTCTACAACCTGATCCCGGTGCTCACGGCCTTCGAGAACGTGGAGCTGCCGCTCCTGCTCACGTCGCTCTCCAAGTCCCAGCGCAAGGCGCACGTCGAAACCGCGCTTGCGCTCGTAGGGCTAGCGGACCGCATGGATCACTCGCCGCGCCAGCTCTCGGGCGGTCAGGAACAGCGTGTCGCCATCGCCCGCGCCATCGCGACCGACCCGCAGATCCTGGTCGCGGACGAGCCGACCGGTGACTTGGACCGGAAGTCCGCCGAGGAGATCCTGACGCTCCTCGACCGGCTGAACAAGGAGCACAAGAAGACCATCGTGATGGTGACGCACGATCCGCATGCGGCCGAGCGGGCGCATACGGTGCGGCACCTGGATAAGGGTGAGCTCCAATGAAGATCCTCAAGATCATTCTCAAGAACGCGTTCCGGCATAAGCTGCGGTCGATTCTCACGATCCTGGGAATCGCCACCGCCGTGATGGCGTTCGGCCTGCTCCGGACCATCGTGGGCGCCTGGAACACAGGTGTGGCGAACAGCTCGGAGAACCGGATGATCGTGCGGCACCGGGTGTCGTTCATCTTCCCGCTGCCGCAGGCCGATCGCCCGGAGATCGCCAAGGTCCCCGGCGTCACGCTGGTCACCTGGGCGAACTGGTTCGGCGGGGTGTACGGCGATCCCAACGATTTCAAGAACTTCTGGCCGCGGATGGCCGTGGACCCGGAGACGTACTTCAAGGTCTACCCGGAATTCCAATTGGCTCCCGACCAGCTGGCCGCGTTTGTCGGCGACCGTTCGGGGGCAATCCTCGGCCGGAAGGTCGCGGCGCAGCACGGCTTCAAGATCGGAGACGTGATCACCCTGAATGGGGACATCTTCCCGGGGCAGTGGCAGTTCACGGTTCGGGGGATCTACACGGGCAAAGAGCCCTCGACCGACGAAACGCAGATGTTCTTCCAGTGGAACTACCTGTACGAGAACGTCAACCAGCGCGAGCCGGGCCGCAACGTGGGCGTGGGCTGGTATGTCATCCAGGTCGACCGTCCCGACGACATGCCCAAGGTCGCCTCCGCGGTCGACACCATGTACACGAACTCGCAGGCGCCGACCAAGACCGAGAGCGAGAAGGCCTTCCAGCAGGGTTTCGTGGCGATGTCATCTGCCATCATCACGTCCCTCGAGGTGATCTCGTTCGTGATCATCGGCATCATCCTGCTCGTACTCGCGAACACGATCGTCATGGCGGTCCGCGAGCGCACCCGGGAATACGCAGTCTTGAAAACCCTCGGCTTCACGGGCCGGCATGTGCTCACCTTCATTCTGGGTGAAGCGCTCGTGATCGGGCTCCTGGGCGGGATCCTCGGGACGCTCTTGACCTTCCCGATCGTCCAGGGCTTCGGCAAAGCGCTCCCGACGTTCTTCCCCGTCATCGGGGTCTCAGGCGTAACGGTGGTGCTCGCGCTCGCGGCGGCTTGCGTTTGCGGGCTCCTCGCGGGTGCCGCGCCCGCATTGCGCGCGGCCAAGATGCCCATCGTCGCCGGGCTTCGGACGGTCGGATGAAGATTCCCTTCTCTTATATCTGGCGATCGCTCTGGGCTCGGCGGCTGACCACGACGCTCACTGTGGGCGGCGTGGCCCTGGTCGTCTTTGTGTTCGAAGGCGTGTTGATGCTCTCGGCGGGGATCACCAAGACCCTGGTGGACACGGGCGCGCCCGACAACGCCATTATCTTGCGGAAGTCCGCGACCTCGGAGCTGGTGAGCCAGGTGGACCGCGGCACCGCGGAGATTCTCGAGACGGCGCCGGAGATCGCGACCGGGGCCGACGGGAAGCCGCTCCTGACCCGCGAAGTCAACTTGATCATCAATCTGAACAAGCGGAGCAATCACGCGGCCCTCGGCAACGTGACGGTGCGGGGCACGTCTCCGCAGAGCCTCGAGCTTCGGCCGGGGATCAAGATCACGCAGGGCCGGATGTTCAAGTTCGGCAGCCATGAGCTGATCGTGGGGAAGAACATCGCCGACCGGTTCGAGGGCGTGCCGATGGGGGCGGATGTGCCCTTCGGCGGGGACCACTGGACCGTCGTCGGCTACTTCGACGCCGGCGGCTCCGGGTTCGACTCGGAGATCTGGACCGACGCGGACCAGGTCATGCAGGCGTTCCACCGTCCGGTGTATTCGTCCCTCACCTTCAAGCTCAAGGATGCAGGGACGTTCGACGCGCTGAAGTCCCGGCTGGGTGCGGACCCGCGCACGCAGTACATCGAGCCCAAGCGGGAGCAGGACTTCTACCGGGAGCAGTCCCAGAACATGGCCACGTTCATCCGCATTCTGGGTCTGGTCGTCACCATCATCTTCTCGGTGGGCGCCATGATCGGCGCCATGATCACGATGTATGCGGCCGTCGCCAATCGCACGGTGGAGATTGGAACGCTCCGCGCGCTCGGCTTCAAGCGGCGCAGTGTGCTCGCTGCGTTTCTCATGGAGGCGATCCTGCTGGCGGTGGTGGGCGGTGCGATCGGGGTCGTGCTCGCCTCGGGGCTGTCGTTCGCCCATGTGTCCACGGTGAACTTCGCGTCGTTCTCGGAGATCGGGTTCGGCTTTTCGCTGACAGTGGGCATCGTCGTCGGCGCCTTTATCTTCGCGTTGTCGATGGGGGTGTTGGGCGGGTTCCTGCCTGCCGTGCGGGCGTCCAGGCTCCAGATCGTGA
>DATBBZ010000315.1:0-6534 GCA_036270745.1 Gemmatimonadales bacterium
AGGGTGCCGCCTTCGATGTAGGACGCATGTCTTCCGCACTTGCCGCAGGTCAGACTGATCCGCTCGCCGATCCTGAGGGTGTCCTCGGGGCGCGCGGGGCGCCTGCGCGGCACCCGCTGAATGGCCCGCGCTCCGCAGGAGGGGCAAACCAACGGTTGGTGCTCGCGATCGGCCGCAATCAGGCCCAGGGCCTCAGACGCCCGGTACTCCTTTATTCCCCGTCGCCCCACAGATCGACAAGACCTCCGAGGCGAAATCTAGGCGGGCCCGAGTCTCCTTGACAGCCCTTCGGGGAGGGGTATCTCTCTGAGAGGCCGGAGGATAGCGGACCGTGACCGCCCTCACCGGACCCGGCGAGGGAGGGTCACCGACCCACCCGTAAGCCGGTTTTACCTTCGCAAACGAGTCGAAATGTCTCCCTTACCCGCGATGCCCACGCCCCCCCTGACCTCGCGCCGACGCCGGCGTGTCTTCGGCTTGGCGACCCTCGTGCTCGCCGGTGCCTGCGCTGGAGCTCCAGCGGCGCCACCCCCTGCTCCCGCCGACATCCCGGCGCTCGAAGCCCGCCGGGCGCAAACGCCGGACGATCCGGCGGCAAATCTGCGGCTGGGTGAGGCGTACTACTCGGCCAAGCGATACGGAGATGCCCGGGCCGCCCTCGGCCGCACGCTCCTCCATCAGCCCGACAATGCCGAAGCGCAGGTCTATCTGGGCTACACGTACGAGGGTATGGGCCAGTTCGACTCGGCGCGCACGGTCTACACGAAGCTCGCGGCGTCCAAGCCTTCGGGAGCGGTGAAGAAACTCCTGGACGGCCGCCTCGCCCTGGTCGCACAGCACCAGCTGGTCTTCGAAGCCCGGCAGGCGTTGGCACAGGAAGCGACGCTGTCCAAGACGCCTCCGCCCCCCAATACCGTGGCGGTCATGCCATTCCGCTACACTGGGACGGACTCGACGTACGCACCGCTCTCCCGCGGCCTCGCGTCCCTCGTCGTCACTGACCTGTCGCGCGTGCACAGCCTCCGGTTGCTCGAGCGCGAGCGGATGCAGGCGCTGCTCGATGAGATGAAGCTGACCGAGTCCGGGCGTGTCGATCCCACGACCGGTGCGCGGTCGGGTCATCTGATCGGCGCATCGCAGGTGGTCCAGGGCCAATTCGACGTCCAGCCCAACCAGGTTCGCGTCAATGCCACCGTGGTTCGGACCCAGGACGCCGGAGTGGCGGCGACGGGCACCGGATCGGACCGGCTCCAGGCGCTCTTCGACGTCGAGAAGCAGGTCGTGCTCCAGCTGCTGGGGAAGATGGGCATTACGCTGACGCCTTCCGAGCAGACCGCGATCAGCGAACGGCCCACGCGCGACCTGGAAGCCTTCCTGCTGTACAGCCGGGGACTCGCGGCGCAGGACCAGGGGAACTTCGGCGCGGCGACGCAGGCCTTTCAGGCGGCGGCGCAGCGAGACCCCGGATTCAGCGCAGCTGGATCGGCGGCGGCGTCCAGTCAGCAGGCCCAGTCGGCTTCGACGGCGTCCGCGGGCGACCTGGCCTCGGATCTTGGCGGCGGAGGTGCCGGTGGGGGGCCTTCGAATCCGCCCATCGACCAGAGTCTCGGCAGCCAGATCAACGGCACCGTGCTGAGTGGCGCCGGCCAGCTTCCCACCACGGGTTCGGGCACCGGCAGCAACGGTGGTAGCGGCACTCCGGGGGGAATCGTTCCCTCCACGCGGCCGAACGGGCTCTGTGGAACGGTGACCGTCTGTGGAAGTCAGAACACGTCGTTGGTCGGCACCATCATCATCATTATCACCCGCCCGTAAGGAGGCACGATGCGCCCGATGCACTGCACCGCCGTCGTCGCCTTCCTGTTCTGTGCTGGAGCGGGCTCGCTCCGGGGGCAGGGGTCCGACGCGCTGTACACCCGCTGGGCCGGGTACACCGGGTTTCAGTTCCAGTCGTATTCGATTTCCGTGACGCCGGCCGCCAAGGCCACTGAATGGGCCGTCCCGCTGGTGATGGTCGCACCCCTGGGCGACCGCATGTCCGCCGATTTCACGGCCCACTACGCCAACGCCAAAGTGACCGACGCCAGCGGTGATCACACCCTCAACGGATTGACGGACACCCAGGTCCGTCTCCTCTACACACTCAACCGCGACCGCGCGGTTGTTTCCCTGTCCATCAATCTCCCGACTGGGAAGCACACGCTCACCAGCGACCAGTTTCGGGTCTACACGGCCCTCGGTACGAACTACTTGTCGTTCCCGATCGCTGACTTCGGAACGGCCTTCGGCGCGACCGCGGGTCTGGCTTACGCGGCGCCGGCGGGCAGCTGGAACCTGGGGGCCTCGGGGGCCATTCGATACACCGGGTCCTACGTTCCCCTCGACACCACGCCACAGACGACCTACAAGCCGGGCATCGAGTTCCGCGGACGCGTGGGGGCCGATCGTCTTGTGGGCCAGTCCTCCCGCCTGTTGATGGGAATCACTGCTTCCACGTTTTCCAACGACCAGCTTACAGGCTCTGGAGGTTTCGGATCCGGGTCAGTGGCGCCGGGACTCCGGATCCTCGGAGATGCGGGATGGGTCAGCGCGATCGGCAACAGCACGCTGTCGATCGCGGTATGGGACTACTACCGCGGCAAGGGCACCTTTCAGGACAGCATTACGACACGCTCCGAGAACGTCCTGAACGCCGAAGCCCGGTTTGCGATTCCCGCGTCACCTCAAGTATCGATTCAGCCTCTTGTGGGGGTGCGCACGTGGTCGCCCGGCCAGAACGGTGGGACGTTCCTGTTGGGCGGCCTGGCTGCCAGGTTCGGGCTCAGCGATCAATTCACCGCCAACCTCGAGGGCCGCTACAGCTCCGGCAAAGCCCTCCAACAGGTGGGTACCGCGCAGCTGGTCAGCTTCACCGGCGCATCGGTGCAAGTGATGCTCCAGTATCAGCATTAGGGAGGCAGGCGACCGAATTCTTGACGGTGTCCGGGGCGGGCGGTAGGTTGGCGCCACCTTCAACCTGGGAGCAGCGCGATGGCCGCTGAGCTGGGCGGATCGCAAATCTCATCGCTGCTCGAAGCCCTGCCTGGGATCGCCAGCGTGCTTCGGAGTCCAGTTGCGGACTCCCTGGTGCGGGCCATCCGGGCCGCCGCTGGAATCGGTGAGTTCACCTTCGAGGATGCGGAAGAGTTGGTCCGGTACGCTGTCCGGCGCGGCCTCATCGGCGCCGAAGAGGGCGACCGGGTCCTGAACGACGTGCAGGGGTCGTCGAAGGTGACGCGTAGAGCGGCACGCGTTCCCAAGGCGAAACCCCCCGCGAAGAAGCCCGAGAAGAAGCCAGCGAAAAAGTCCCGCCGCTGACACACGAGGACGTGCGCCGATTCATGCGCGTAGGGGCCGGGTTCTGCCTGGCCCTCTTCATTGTCACCTGCACTGACAAGAACGTGGTGGGTCCCCGCGCGTCCGGGACCGCCGCGCTCGATCTGCGCGCGTTCGCGTCCCCGGCGCAACCGGGGATGCCGAACATCCCGCTGGACAGCGTGCGCGTGCTCATCCAGCGCCTCCCCGGGCTCGATACCGCGGCGGACAAGGTCTTCTCCCTTCACGCGACCACCGCCGATTCGTTGAAGGTCGACCTCACAGTCTCCCTCAACACCGACCCCGAATCGTTCGTGGTCACCGTCTCCGCTTACGGCGGCAACGCGATCTGGTATGTCGCCACGGACACCACGAGCATCTCGAGCAAGGGGCCCGCGACGCCCATCCTGGGCGCCCGGTATGTCGGTCCGGGGGCCGGCGCCACGAGCGTGACTCTCGCTCCGCGTGACACCACGATCGTTGGCGGGCAGGCAGTGACCCTGCGGATCACGGTGGACTCGGGCGTGGTGCCACTGGCGAACGTTCCCGTGGGGCTCCTTTCCGGCGATACCACCAAGGGCAAGATCAGCCAGCCGACGGCCACGGGCGGTGTGTTCACCGGCGCCACCGGCATCCGCGACAGTGTGTGGATGTACGTCGAGACGCCGACGCATCTCCGGGACTCGACTCGCATTCACATCGTGCCCCCGCCCTCCCAATTGAAGAAGATCTCGGGAGACAGTCAGGTCGTGATCGTGAACGGGACCGCCGCGGCTCCGCTCACCGTGCGCGTCGAGGACGCGCTGAATGGCGGCTCGCCCGGCGTCCCGGTGACCTGGACGGTGACGCAAGGCACGGCGACGCTCGCGCCTCCCTCGCCGGTCGTCTCGGATACCGGCGGCAACGCGAGCGTGACGGTCACGCCCTCGTCGCTCGGCACGGTGAAGGTGCAGGCGGCTTCCACGGGCCTCAATGGATCGCCGATCACGTTCACCGTGAACGTGCTGGCGGGGCTCGTCCATCAGGTCATCGTGACGCCGAAGCTCGACACACTGGCTAGGTCTGCGAGCTTCCAATTCACGGCGACCCTCAAGGACTCGCTGGGCAACGTCATCTCGTCGGTGAAGCCGGTCTGGACGTCGAGCAACACCGCCGTCGCCACCGTGGATTCGACCGGTCTGGCGTCGGGGCTCGCCGGGGACTCGACGTACATCATCGCTGCCGCGGGTGGCCACGCCGACACTGCGCGCCTGTTCGTCCGCGTGCCCGCCAAGGTCGTGCTGTCGCCGTCCGACACGGTGGTCACGTCCATCGGCGACTCGGTGCACCTGGCCGGGGTGGTGCTCACGAACTTCGGCGACACGGTAAAAACGGCGACCGTGATCCGGTTCGCGTCCACGGTGCCGAGCGTGGTGACGGTGAACGCGGCGACGGGCGAGGCCACGCTGGTCGGCGCCGGCAACGGCGTGGTCCAGGCGACCGACACCATCAGCAAGGTGACGGGCACCGCGACCCTGCGCGTGAATCAGAAGGTCTTCAGCATCGTGAACACGCCGCCCGACTCGATCGAAGTCGGCGTGAGCGGACAGGCCCAGATCCTCGCCTCCGCGAAGGACAAGAACGGGCATCCCATCCCGGGCAAGGTGTTCGGCTGGGTGTCCCGCAACCCGGGCATCGCTACCGTGAACCAGTCGGGGGTCGTGACCGGCGTGGCCATCGGGGCCGGGCCGACGTACGCAGTGGACACCCTGGTCGACTCGGTGACCGTCTTCCGGGACTCGACGCTGGTCTCAGTGGTGTCGTCGCCGCCGCCGGTGATGCGCTGGGCGTTCGACACGCTCGCCATCGGCAACGGCGGGAACACGACCGTCAACGTGTCGTTGAACGTGCCCAGTGCCGCCGGCACCGTGATGCAGATCCTCTCGGGGGATACGACCAAGGTTAAGCCGACCCAGACCCGGATCGTGATCGGGACTGGAGGCGCGAGCGCCTCGGTCACGCTGCAGGGTCTGGCGGCCACGCTGACCCCGGTGGACGTGATCGCCCAGGACTCGGCGGGGATCTACAAGCCCGACACGATCCGCGTGATCGTGGTGTCGACGATCTTCTTCGCGCAGGTGGGCCAGACCACCCGGACGCAGGACTTCTATCTCAACCAGAATGAGACCCTGAACGGCCAGGTGTTCCTGTCCGATCCGGCGCCGGCGGGCGGGTTGGGCGTGACCTTCGTCTATGCGAAGGGCTTCTCGACCACCAATCCCACGACCGTGGTCATTCCGGCGGGGCAGCTGGCGGCACCGATTCAGTTCTTGGGCGTCGGGGCGGGAACGGACTCGGTCATCCCCAGCTCGGGAGCCTTCGCCGGGAAGTTCTCGTATCTGCATGTGGCCAAGGACACGTTCCAGATCGGCCAGCCTTATCCGTACACCGGGGTGGTCGGTCTGGGCCAGACCGAGACCCCGTACGCGCAGATCCCCAATGCGATGGATCACATCCTGCCGTTCACCCTCGCGGTGACGCCGGCGATCGCGACGGTGAGCCCCAACCCCGACACCATTCCGGTGAACAACGGGAACCGGAGCTTCACCGTTAGGGGGACCTCCGTCGGCACTGCGACGATCACGGTGAGCGCCCCCAACTGGCTCTCGAGCACCGTTCCGCTGATCGTGACGCCCCCGCAGCTCATCGCGGGTGGGAGCTTGAGCATGGTGGCCGGGACCCCGTCCCTCGGGTCCTGGAACACGTACTCCGGCGACACCACGCGGTACAACCACCCCGTGGTAGCGCCGCTCACGGTGCACATCGCGTCGCGCGACACGACGGTGGTGAAGGTCCTGAGCGACAGTCTGGTGATCGTCGCGACGCAGAGCTTCAACAGCGTCAGCAATGCGTTGTTCGCGCAGCCCGGTGCGGGTGGGGACTCGACCTGGCTCGTGGAAACGGCGCCGGGATACAAGCCCGACTCGTTCCTGGTCCACGTGACCAAGCCCACGATGACGGCGTCGTACAATTATCCGTACGACGGCCGGGTTGCCCTCAACACGACCTTCCCGCAGCCCGTGTACGTCCAGATCCCGTACGCGCGGACCGATACGTTCGCGCTGGTTCTCCACCACACGAACAAGTCGGGTCCACAGGCGCCCGACACGCTCTTCATTCCGAAGGGCCAGGCCATCGGGT
>DATBBZ010000316.1:0-17289 GCA_036270745.1 Gemmatimonadales bacterium
CTGCAACTGCTGGGAGCGGAGGTGGCCGCCCGTCTGGCGCAGAGCCGCGTACGGTGGGAAGCCCCGGTCGCGACGTCGGCCCGGACCGGCGCGGGATTGGCCGAGCTCCGCGCGGCGATCGCGCGCGTGGCGCAGGACGTCGCGACCCGAGTGGAGCGGGATCTCTTCCGGCTTCCGGTGGACCGCGTCTTTACGCTCAAGGGGGCGGGGACGGTCGTGACCGGCTCCACCTGGAGCGGGACGGTGGGCGAAGGGGACTCCGTTCGTCTCCTCCCCCTCGACCGGGAGGCCCGCGTCCGGTCCATCGAGTCGCATGGCAGCACCTTGGCAATCGCACTCCCGGGAAGACGGACGGCGCTCGCCCTGGCTGGGGTAGAGCATCAGGAGCTCGCGCGGGGGCACGTCGTGGTCACCGGGGAAGGCTGGCGCCCGACCCGGCGCCTCGATGCCGCCGTCGAGGTGCTCGCTTCCGCTCCCCGGCCACTCACCACCCGCGCCAGAGTCCGGGTACACCTCGGCACGGCGGAGGTGCTGGCCCGCGTGACACCGGTGGACCCGATTGCCCCGGGGACCCGTGGCGTGGCGCGGCTGGCGTTCGAGGAGCCCCTCGTCGTGCGCGGCGGAGACCGCTTCGTGATCCGGAGTTACTCGCCGGTCGCCACGATCGGTGGGGGATCGGTGATCGACCCCTTTCCACCCGACGCTCCGCGGCGACTCCGGCAACGCCGGCTGGCCGCCGACGCGAGCGCCCCCGATCGTCTGACCGGCTGGGTCCGGGAGGCACGGCTCCGCGGCCTCGCCTGGAGCGACCTCCCGGTCCGGCTGGGCGTCCCTCCGGATGGGGTCCCGGAGGTCATCGCCCTGGCGGGGAAGAACGTACTGGAAGCTGGAGACCGGCTCGTCCTGCGCTCCGCCGCAGCGCGCGAGGCGGAGCGGTTGGCAGGTGTGCTCGAGGCGCATCACGCGTCGCACCCCCTCGACGCCGGGATGTCGCTCCAGGCGTTGCGGGCGAGTATCGGAAACGGCGTAGAAGTCAGCGCATCGGTCACCGATCAAGTGCTCGAGCTCGCGGGCCGGAAGGGGATTCTGGAGATCGAGGGCAGCGTGGCGCGACGCCCCGGCTGGCGGGCTGCCGTGGCGGCGAAGGCAGACGGCGACGCCGGTCGCATTTCGGCGCATCTGGCGGCGGCGGACTGGCGCATCCCGACCGTGTCGGAGTTAGAATCCGAGTTCGAAGGACTGCCGGTACGCGCCCTGCTGGCGCACCTCCAGCGTGGAGGTGGGGTAGTACAGGTCGATCAGGAGCGGTATGCCGCGCCAGGGGCGCTCGAGCGCTTCCAGCGGACGCTCGAAGAGGTGATCCGGGATGTGGGGCCGGTCACACCAGCGTTACTTCGGGACCGGCTCGGCTTGACACGCAAGTACTTGATTCCGCTGCTCGAGTGGGCGGACCGTCGAGGGGTGACCCGCCGGGAAGGGGACACTAGGATTTTAGGGCGCTTGACACCCGGCTGAAACGTCCTCTAAGTTCTTGCGTAGCTGTACATTGACGCGATGTGGTGGGGGATTTCCGTCATCCAAAGGAGTATGGTCTAACGCGCCTTTCTCGTTCGACAGGAGTTTCGATGAAGCGGTATGCCTGGGCGGTGATGGGGCTCGGGCTGTGTGCCATCGCGGGGAGTGTTCGGGGCCAAGTACCGGCTCCGAGCCAGGGTGCCAAACCCCCCGTGGAGTTGCGACAGAACTACCCGAACCCGTTCAACCCAGCGACCACGATTCCCTTTACGCTGGGCGGGAATCTGTTCGCGAATGGTCACCGGCCGAAAGTCTCACTGAGGATTTACAATGTGATCGCGCAGCTGGTCGCGGTCCCGATTCTCCAGGGGACCGGTCAACTGCTCGACGGGCAGCCTTTAGACTGCGCCAACCCGGCGGGGTGCTCGTTCACCGCGTACTGGGATGGCAACGTGAAAAACGGTCAACAGGCCTCGTCCGGTGTCTACATCTATCAGCTCGTGGTGGATGGGCAGCGGTTCACGAAGAAAATGCTGATCATGAAGTGACGTCACGAACATGAGCGCAAGCCGGTGCGGCCCCTCGGGACCGCACCGGCTTTCGTTTTCAGTTGGCCCGATTCAACACCACGTATTTCACGTCGTCCACGACGATCCGTTTCAACCAATCGACCAGCACCCCCACCTTCTCCGGCGCCTGGATGCCGGGCGCTCCCACCAGGCGACGCGTGATCCGCAAGACGCGCCCGTCCTGCCGGTACTCGGCCGTGTAGTGGCCGAAGATGCTGGTGGCGTCCACGTTCGGCGGAAGCTGGGCCCTCCAGCCGAGTGGGAGGGTGACCTCGAGCGCCGACGACTCTTCGTGCGGCGCGCCGGCCTGACCCCAGAAGTCGATGGGGAAGCGGCGCGGCCCGCGGCCCGCCAGATCGGTGATGAGTTTCGGGGTCGCGTAGTCGTGCAGCGGGAGCGTGAGAATGTCGGTGGTGCCGGCCGCCGACGCGGGCTTTCCGCCATGGAAGGTCAGCTGGACGTAAGGGCGCGCACTCCAGTCCCGCCCGTCGAAGGTCTGCAGTGAATCCGAAACGGCATCGGGCACGACCTCACCGGCGATCCGCTGGGCCAGCCGGGCCTTGTCGCTCTGGTCCATCTCGTTCGTGAACGCCCCGCGCAGGCCGTACTGCCGGGTGCCGGTCTGCAGCTCGGAGTAGCGTCCCGACATGGTCCCATCGATGGACAGCTCGCCGATGAGCAGATCGTCATCGCGGTTGGCGCCGATCGAATCCCTGGGGAAGGTGACCTGCTCGGCTCGCCCGTTCGGGCGCACCAGCAGACCGAACTCCCCCTGCTCGGCGGGCGGCAGGGAGCCGTAGGGCGTGAGATCACTGGTCAGGTCGACGAAGAGATAGCCACCCCAGGGGCGCTCGACGGCGGCGATCATGTGATCAAAGGCGTCTACGGTCGGGACCGAGCGGTCCACCCCGCCCACACTCGACAGCAGCACCGGATATGCCTTGAGGCCCATCTGCCGGGCCAGGGCCACGAACATCGTCGCTTTGTCCTTGCAGTCGCCGTACTTCGTGGCGAGGACGTCCGAAGGAAAACGTGGCTGATATCCGCCGATGCCGAGGGAGAGCGAGACATACCGGAAGTCCTGCGCCACCCAGCGCGCGGCGGCACGGAGCGAGTCATCCTGGGTCTTGGCGCCGGCCAGCTGATCGTGGAACGCCGCGAGCACGGTGGGCGTGGTCACGAAGCGATCCTTGGAGAGCCCGGCGAACCAGGTGGCGATGTCATCCCAGCGGAGCGGAGCCGCGATTTCGATGGTCTGCACGACGCCGTTCGAGTCGGCCGCGAACGGCTCCCGGTCCCACGGTTGGACCTCGGAGGTCGCCCACAGGTAGACCGCGCGCCCATTCGCGCGGGTCACCTGACGCTTGAAGGTGAGGTTCCGCTCCTTGATGGTCGCCTGGAGATCGGCCGGCAGGTCGACCAGATACCGCGACCGCCGCACCAGCCGGCCGGTGGTCACACGCCAGGAATTGCGGAAGTCCCCCGGCATGACGGGCGCGATGGTCTGAATGGTGTAGCTGTAGTCCACGACCGTGTTGGGCGCCACACCGCCGAGGGACACGCGATGCTCACGGACGTCCGAAAAGACGGGCGCCTCCTGGGCCACCGGCGCGATCCCCTCCTGCTCGTGGACCGGCTTGTCGCTGATGACTTTTCCGTCGGCAGACAGCACCCGGAGCCAGTTGATGGTGAGGCGCTCGCGGCTCGAGTCGTAGTCGAACGTCTGCTCCCCGAACTGCTCGGCCGCCTCACGCGAGAAGACCTGCACCACCTGGCGATAGGTGCGCGAGCCCGTGCCGTCCTTGTTGTACGTGACCACGCCGTCATCCAGGAGCAGGACGTAGTCCTCGCCCTTGTGGTCGGCGGGGCTGACCGCCAGCCGGTAAATCGAATCGTCCTTGACGGACGGATCACCGGCGGGGGTGATGTGCGGGGCCTGCGCCGCGAGGGGCGCGGACGCCAGGAGGCCAAGGATCAGGAGAGCAGAGGCACGAGCCACGAACCGACTCCAAATTGATGATTGTGTGAATTATACGCCGAAGACGCGAAAGTCATTCTTCGGGTCACATCAGGTCCTTTTGACTTGACCCCTGCCCATCTGACACCTTTCTAGCGGTATGGAGGTTGCCTGAAACGCCACCGATATGATCCGACCTGAACGGTTGACCGTGAAGGCCGCCGAGGCGCTCCAGCAGGCGGCGGCGGAGGCCAGGAGCCGGGGAAACCCGGTAGTCAACGACGCCCATCTGTTTCGGGCGCTCCTCGCTCAGGAGGAGGGTGTGGTCGCGCCCCTGCTTCAGAAGGCGGGGGTGAACGTGGCCCAACTGACCGCCGAAACCGAGCGCGAAATCGGTCGCTTTCCGAAACAGTCCGGGGACGGGGCCGAGCCGACCATCGCCCGAGAGCTCTCCCAGGCGTTCGACCGCGCTGACAAGGATTCGAAGGACCTGGGCGATGCGTACATCTCGACCGAGCATCTCCTCCTGGCCTTGGCCGAGGAGAAGGGGACGACGGCGCGCCAGCTGCTTTCGGCCGCGGGCGTGGACCGGAAGGATCTCCTCGCCGCCCTCGAGGCGGTCCGCGGGAGTCACCGGGTCACCGACCAGGAGCCCGAGCAGAAGTACCAGGCGTTGTCACGGTTCACCCGCGACCTCACGGAAGTCGCCCAGAAGGGCAAGCTTGATCCGGTCATCGGCCGGGACGAGGAGATCCGGCGGGTCATCCAGGTGCTCTCGCGGCGTACCAAGAACAATCCCGTACTGATCGGCGAGCCGGGCGTGGGCAAGACTGCGATCGTCGAGGGGCTCGCGCAGCGGATCGTGCACGGTGACGTGCCCGAATCGCTCAAGCGCAAACGGCTCCTGGCGCTGGACCTCGGCCAGCTCATCGCCGGCACCAAGTATCGGGGTGAATTCGAAGAGCGGCTCAAGGCCGTCCTCAAGGAGGTCACGGACTCCGACGGGCAGTTCATCGTCTTCATCGACGAGCTGCACACGTTGGTCGGGGCCGGGGGCGCCGAAGGTGCCGTCGATGCCTCGAACATGCTCAAGCCCGCACTGGCCCGCGGCGAGCTGCACGTCGTCGGCGCCACCACGCTCGACGAATACCGCAAGTACATCGAGAAGGACGCAGCACTGGAGCGTCGGTTCCAGCCCGTGTTCGTGGGCGAGCCGTCGGTCGAAGACACCATCGCCATCTTGCGCGGCCTGAAGGAGCGCTACGAGGTACACCACGGCGTGCGCATCACCGACAACGCCCTGGTCGCCGCGGCCACGCTTTCGCACCGCTACATCGGCGATCGTTTCCTGCCCGACAAGGCCATCGACTTGGTGGACGAAGCGGCCAGCCGGCTGCGCATCGAAATCGACTCGCTGCCCCAGGAGATCGACGAGGTGGAGCGGAAGATCGTCCAGCTCGAGATCGAGCGGGCGGCGTTGGCCAAGGAAAAGGACACGGCCTCCAAGGAGCGCCGGAAGAAGGTCGACGAAGAGCTGGCGGGGCTGCGGGAGCGTTCGACCGGCATGAAGGCGCAATGGCAGGCGGAGAAAGAGGCGATCGGCGGGCTGCAAACCAAGAAGGCCCAGCTCGAGAAGCTCCGGGGCGAGGCGGATCAGGCGACGCGGCGCGGGGAGCTGCAGAAGGCCGCCGAGATCAGTTACGGCACGATTCCGGGCATCGAAAAGGAGATCGCGGCGTCCGAAAAGCGTCTGGGGGAAATCCAGAAGAAGGCGCAGTACCTCAAGGAAGAGGTGGACGCCGAGGATATCGCGGAGATCGTGGCGAAGTGGACGGGGATTCCGGTCACCCGGATGCTGGAATCCGAGAAGGTGCGGTTGACCAAGCTCGAGGAAGAGTTGGGCCGGCGCGTGGTCGGTCAACCGGAGGCGCTGGCGGCCGTGGCGAACGCGGTGCGGCGCGCGCGGGCCGGTCTCCAGGATCCCCATCGCCCCACGGGCTCGTTCATTTTCCTCGGGCCTACCGGCGTGGGGAAGACCGAGACCGCACGGGCGCTCGCGGACTTCCTCTTCGACGATGAGCGGGCGATGGTCCGGCTCGACATGTCGGAGTACATGGAGAAGCACGCGGTGGCCCGGATGATCGGCGCGCCGCCCGGCTATGTCGGCTACGAAGAGGGCGGCCAGCTCACCGAAGCTATCCGGCGCCGGCCCTACGCGGTTGTGCTCTTCGACGAAATCGAGAAGGCGCATCCGGATGTGTTCAACGTCCTGCTCCAGATCCTGGACGAGGGCAGGCTCACGGATTCCCAGGGACGGACGGTGGACTTCCGGAATACCGTCTTGATCATGACCTCGAACTTGGGCTCCCAAGACATTCTGGAGATGGGGACGGCGAACTGGGAGCAGGTGGAGGCCAAGGTGTTGGATCTCCTCCGGCGCTCCTTCAAGCCCGAGTTCCTGAACCGGGTGGATGACACGATCATTTTCCGGCCCCTGTCGGAGGCGGACATCGGGAAGATCGTGGACGTCCAGCTGAGCCGCTTCGAACGGCTCCTGGAGGAGCGGAAGCTCAGGCTCGATGTGACGCCGGCGGCGAAACAACTGCTGGTAGCTGAGGGCTACGACCCCATTTACGGGGCTCGGCCGCTCAAGCGGTCCCTGCAGCGGCTCCTGCAAAACCCGCTGGCGATGGCGGTGCTCGATGGTTCGTACGTCGAGGGGGACGCGATCCGCGCTGACCGGGGGAACGACGGGGCTCTGACCTTCACCAAGGTCTCCGGTGGTTCCCGAAAGTGACCGGCGGGGGATGAACCACGCGATCGACTGGGCGCGGCTCGCCCAGTCGGTCGACGAAGTGCCCGTCGGCGCCGCTCTGCTGCAGAACGGCCAGCTCGTGGCCGGCGCCCACAACGAGACCATCGGATTGAAGGACCCCACGGCGCACGCCGAGCTGCTGACCATTCAGCGGGCGCTCCGGGCGCTCGATACCGACCGGCTGACCGACTGCACGCTGTACGTCACCCTCGAGCCGTGCGCGCAGTGCGCGGGCGCGATCGTGCTGTCCAAGGTAGGGCGGGTGGTGTTCGGGGCCTACGACGACAAGGCGGGGATGGCGGGGTCGGTCCAAGACCTGCTCCGCCATCCCCGCTTGAATCATCGGCCCGAGGTGATCGGCGGGGTGGATGCCGAGATCTGCGGGGCTCTGCTGAAGGAGTTCTTCGCTTCCCGGCGCTAGCCGGGCTTCTTGGTTCTCCCTTCGATCTTCTCGATCAGCTTCACCACTTCGTCCCGCAGCCGCCGCAGCGCCGGGAGCACCTTGGGCTCGAGCTCCCGCTCGATGTCCCGGGTCTCGTCCCACAGATCGTTCATGACGGCGCGGAAACGGTCTCCGAGTTCCCGCCACGTGGGGGTGGGTTCCTGCGGGTGTTCGGTCTCGGTGACTTCGACCTTCGGAGTTTTCTCGAGGGCGTGCATGGTGTCTCCTTCCATTAGGGGACCCATACGCCGTTCAAGGAGCGTGAGTTTCCCTGACCACCTCGGACAGGGCTTTGAGGGCCTGATCGAGCTGTTCGTCGGTGACGTAGGGTGCCGGGCCGAGGCGGACGATGTCGTGGCGGGAATCGGAGTAGACACCCTTGGCGCGGAGGGATTTCACCAGGCCTGCGGCGTCGGGGGCCCGAAGGGCCAGGAAGCCCGCGATGCCGTCCAGTCCGTGGACGACGCGGGTGATGACCCTCGGATCGAGCGCCAGCTCGTCGAACCCGTGCGCCAGCCGGCCGATCTGCCGTTTGTTGAGCTCGCGCAGGCGTTCCGGCGTGAGCTGCTGATCGCTGAAGAACCGGAAGACCTCCGCGCCGCGGTAGTGGCTGGTGGGGTCATAAGTGGAGCCCGCGAACCGCGCCGGCCCGCCGCCGTACTGCACCTTCCCGGTGGCCTTGGATTCGAGCTGCTCAAACTCACTGTACCAGCCCGTGATGACGGGGCGCATGGTCGTATCGGATGGGAAGCGCAGAAAGCAGTTGCCCTCGCCCATCTGGCAGTATTTGTATCCGCCTCCCACCACATAGGCGCTCGAGAGTCCGAGATTCGGCAGCGGGAAGGGAGTCACGTTCAGGGCGTGGTAGGCATCCACCAGGAGCTCGACGCCGGCGCCGCGGCATGCGTTGGCGAGGCTCCCCAGGCCCGGCACGATCTCCGCGGTTTCGAAGAGCACCGCCGAAAGCAGGACGGCTGCCGTGTCCGGAGTGACTTCCTTCCGGATGCGCTCCGACAGGCTCGCGACCGGATGAGCCGGCACGCGGATAATGGAGATTCCTTCTTCGCCCAGGCGATCGAGCTGCCGGCGGAGGGAATGGAACTCCCCGTCCGTGGTGACGAGCCGTCGCTGCTTCTTGAGGGGAAGCCCGGAGAGAAACCGGACGAGGATCTCGTGGGTCGAGGCGCCGAGGGCGATCTGGTCGGCCTCGTCGTGGAGGAGGCGGGCGAAGCCACGGCGCACGGCGCCCGCCATGGCGAAGGCGCGCTCCCATTTGTCGTCCACGAGCTCGGCCGCGTCCATCCAGGCACGCGATTGACCCTCGAATCCGGAATCAGGCCACGCCTGGTGCGAGTGCCCGGTGAGCAGGATGCGCTCGGTGACGCGGAACCGGGTGTAGTGCCGGGTGAGGGATTTGGGGTCGATCACAGCTCGGTACGGATCTCCCAGAGATCGGGGAAGGCGGGGTGATTGAGGGTGGTGGCGAGGTACTCCGCGCCCGCCGAGCCGCCTGTGCCCCGGCGCGTGCCGATGGTCCGCTGGACCATCTTCACGTGCCGGTACCGCCATTCCATCAATCCTTCATCCAGGTCCACCATGCGCTCGCAGAGTGAAGCCAGCCCGGAGTCTTTCCGGTAGATCTGGATCAGGACCTGCTGCACCGCCGCGCTCGCCTCGATCGGCGCGCTGAAGACGCGCCGCTCGGCCACCTGGTGGCCGTTGCGACTCAAGCAGGCGAGAAAGGCGTCCCACAGGGTCGGATCCTGGAGGCGTTGCTCGACGGCCCTTCGCGCCGCGCTCCCGGCGGGATACCGGTCGAGGGCCTTGGGGTTCTTGTTGCCGAGGACGCATTCCAGCTCCCGGAACTGGAAGGACTGAAATCCGCTCCCCGACTCCAGCCGGTCCCGGAACGACAGGAATTCGAGCGGGGTCATGGTTTCGAGGATGTCGATCTGGGCGACCAGGACCTTCAGGATGGTCAGAATCCGCTTGAACGTGTGACCCGCGCGGGGCAAGTCAGAGCCGCGGAGGAGCTTCTGGAGGTAGTCGAGCTCGTGGAGGAGCTCTTTGAACCAGAGCTCATACACCTGATGGATGACGATGAAGAGCATCTCGTCATGCTCCGGGCCCTCGGACAGAGGGCTCTGGAGCGCGAGCAGCTCATCCAGCTTCAGGTAGCTCGAGTACGTCACGGCCATCGAGGATTTTCCCGGATTCGGATGCCACAAAGTAGGGAGCACTTCACCACTAAGCGATAGCCGACTACTTTGTAGACGGCTAGCGATCAGGCAGACGGCTAGACGTCCAGACGGCTAGCGGTGGTGAGTGTCCAGGTCGGAGGACTCCCCCTGGGGGTTGTCCTAGACGTCTAGACGTCTCTCCGTCTAGACGTCTGGCTTTTTGGACGGGTGGCCGAGTGGCTTATGGCACACGCCTGGAAAGCGTGTAAACGGGAAACCGTTTCGTGGGTTCGAATCCCACCCTGTCCGTCCGCAGTTCCATCAGTACCTTAGGGGCCGTCCCTCCCGGGAGGTTCTGGTGGTCGGTATCGCCGCGTTGTGGCTCCCCATTCTGTTGTCCGCGGTGCTGGTGTTCCTCGTCAGCTCGGTCATTCACATGATGTCGCCGTGGCACAAGAATGACTATCCCCTGCTCCCGAATCAGGATCAGGTGATGGACGCCCTGCGGCCACTCAACATCCCTCCCGGGGATTACTTCGTCCCCCGGCCCGCGAGCCGCGAGGACATGCGGTCCGCGGCACATCTCGAGAAAGTCAAACGCGGCCCGGTCGTCGTCTTCACCGTCATGCCCCAGGGCGGGGTGAACATCGGGAAGAACTTGATCGGATGGTTTGTCTACCTAATCGTGGTGGGATGCTTCGCCGCCTACGTGGCGGGACGGGCGCTCCACCCGGGGGCGCCGTATCTGTCGGTGTTCCGATTCGTTGGGGTCACCGCCTTTCTTGCGTACACGCTGGCCCTGTGGCAGATGAGCATCTGGTATGCCCGTTCGTACCTGACGTCGTTCAAGGTCACGGTCGACGGGTTGATCTACGCACTCCTCACGGCGGGGATGTTCGGATGGCTCTGGCCGAAATGAAACGAATCCAGGCGCTTCGCGTAGAGCGGCGAATATGATCCAGACTCCGCCGCCCGCGTTCCCGCAGATCCCGTTCGACTGGTTGCGCTTCATCGACAACGACCTGATGCCGTTCCTCGTGGTCCTCGTGGTGGGCGTCGGCCTGCTGTTCGCCCTCCGTGTGATCATGAAATCCCCAGTGGGTGAGGCGATGGCGGAGCGGATCCGCCGGAAGACGAATCTCAAATACGGAGATTCCGGAACGCTGAGCGGGGAGCAGACGGCGGTTCAGCTCGACAGCTTTCAGGATCAGCTGAACCGCATCGAAGCGCACCTCGCGGAAGTGAACGAGCGTCTCGACTTCACCGAGCGGGTTCTCAGCAAGAAGGACCCCAACGCCATCGGACCCGCCCGGTAGGCTTGCTGCGTGGCGTGCGCCGGGATACAATTCCGGCGCGCGCCAGGGCGCACCCCGTCCGCGGAGAGGGATCGTCCCACCTGGAAGTCGCACCCAACACATAGGCCTCTTTCAAGCCCGAATTGGCGGACAACGGGCGACCACTGAAAGAGGTGTATCATGTCCGGGTTACCCCCGTCCCCAGATTTGTCGTACGAGAAGAAGCAGGCCAAGACTCTCCTGCGCGACGCGCGCGCGGGGGAGGCCATTGCATTGGCACGAGTCAGCACCTTTCTGACCAAGCACGACCTCACCCTCGCCGATGCCCAGTTCGTCATCGCCCGGGAACACGGGTTCGACAGCTGGCCCAAGCTCAAAGCCCACATCGAAGCGCTGTCACCCCTGGCCGAGCAAGCCGTCCGGTTCCTCAGGGCCATCATCCACACCCAACCCGCGGTGGCCCGGCGCGTGCTCGATGAGCATCCCGCGGTGGCGTCGTTCGACATCTTCACTGCCGCTGGGGCAGGGAATGCCGAAGCGGTGGCCGAGCTCCTGGAAGAGGATCGGTCGCTGGCGACGGCGACGTTCGGAGAGATCGAAGCGCCGCCACTCGTCTTCGCGTGCGGCTCACCCCTCCACCAGATCAGCCCGCAGCATGCGGCGCAATTCCGGCGGGTCGCAGAGACGCTGATGGACGCCGGCGCCAGCGCCAACAGCTTCTCCCTGTACCTGGAGGGAGAGACCAAGGCGCCGATCTCCGTCCTCTACCACGCCTGCATGGCTGACAACCGGGATCTGGCCCGGCTGCTGCTCGAGCGGGGGGCAAAGACCCAGGACGGCGAGTCCATCTATCACGCCGCTCAGCACAACCGCGTCGAATGTCTCGAGCTGTTGCGGGAATTCGGCGCCGACTTTTCGTCCCCGCAGAGTCCCTACGGCAACACTCCGCTCTACTTCCTCGTGGGGCATCGGAGCGACGAGGATGGCAGAGCCCCGTGGTTCAAGGGTGTGTCATGGCTCCTCGAACATGGCGCCGATCCCAACGTCCCGTCCGACCAGAAGGCCGAGACCCCGCTTCAGGGGATCGCTGCGAGCGCCCCGAAGCTGGCGACCGCACGGGCACTTCTGGCCCACGGCGCCGACGTCAACCAACCCCGCGGTGACGGCAAGACGCCTTACGCGATCGCCGTGCGGCACGGCAACTTCGAGTTGGCGGAACTCTTCCGCGCACATGGCGCCCGCACCGACGTCCTCACGCCCATGGAAGAATTCCTCGGCGCCTGCCTCGCGACGGACGCAGGGCGGGCAACCGCGGTCCTCGAGTCCCACCCTGGTCTTATGGATTCCCTGACGGACGAAGACCACGCCGCGCTCGGCGACGCGGTGAATCACGAGCGCGCTGATGCGGTGCGCCTGATGATCAAGCTGGGGTTCGATCTGAAGGCCGAGCTTGGGGACGGCGGGACGGCCTTGCACTGGGCGTGCTGGGAAGGCCGGCTCGAGATGGTCCAGCTGCTCCTCTCCCTGGGCGCGCCCGTGAACGTCAAGGAGAAGCTGTTCGGTGGCTCACCGCTGGGCTGGGCCCTCCACGGCTCCCAATACGGACCCCGGCATGGTGCCGACGACACGTACATCGCCATCGTCGATCTGCTGCTGGATGCGGGGGCGACGCGAGAGGCGGCGACCAACAAACATGGAGAGCCGCCGGAGAGTCACGCGAGCAAGCGGGTGGCGAAGCACCTCGCGGCACGGGGCTTCGGGCCTAGATGAACCTGGGCTTGTAGCGGTCGAGGCTTTCGTACTGGTCGGGCCAGTCGATTTCCCATCCGAGCTCGCGCGCCGCGTGACGGGTCCAATAGGGGTCCCAGAGATGGGCCCGGGCCAGCACGCAGAGATCGGCCCGTCCCGCGGCGAGAATGGTATTCACGTCCGTGTACGAGCTGATGTTGCCCACCGTCATCACGGGCATCCCGGCCTCGTGGCGGATGCGGTCGGCGAACGGCGTTTGATACAGGCGGCCATAGACGGGCTTCTGGAACGGCACGGTCTGGCCGGCCGAAACGTCGATGATGTCACAGCCGTGGGCCTTGAGCAGACGGGCGACCTGGATGGCGTCCTCGGACTCCATGCCTCCCGGTGCCCAATCCACGGCTGAAATGCGGACCGACATCGGTTTCTGCTTGGGCCACACGGCGCGAACCGCGTCGAAGACCTCGAGCGGGTAACGCATCCGGGCCTCGAGGGTGCCGCCGTACTCGTCCGTCCGCGTGTTGGTGAGCGGTGAGATGAAGCTGGCCAGCAGATACCCGTGCGCGAAGTGCAACTCGAGGAGATCGAAACCCGCCGCCTCGCTCATCTTCGCGGCGGCCACGAACTCGTCCCGCACCCGGTCCATGTCGCGCCGGTCCATTTCCTTCGGGACCGGGCTGTCCGGATAGTAGGGGATCGCGGAGGCTGCCATGATGGGCCAGCCCCCCGATTCGAGCGGCAGTGAGTCCCCCTCCCAGAGCTTCTTGGTCGAGCCCTTCCGGCCGGCGTGTGACAGCTGCATGCCGATCTTGGCCCGGCTCGCGCCATGAACGAAATCCACGATCCGGCGCCATGCGACGACGTGCTCGGGCTTGTACATCCCGGTGCATCCGGTCGAAATCCGGCCCTCGGCGCTGACATCCGTCATTTCGGTCATGACGAGTCCGGCGCCTCCGATGGCGCGGGTGCCGAGATGGACGAGATGCCAGTCGTTGGGCGTGCCGTCTTGAGCCGAGTATTGGCACATGGGTGAAACGACCGACCGGCTTTCGAGGACCAGGTCGCGCAACCGGTACGGAGTGAAGAGGGGCGGCGGGAGCGGGTCCTCCGGGATCGCGACCCCCGACTGGGTGGCGGCGCCCTTCGCGAACCAGCGATCCACGCCGGCCATGAACTTGGGATCGCGGACCTTGAGATTGTCGTGGGTGATTCGCAGCGAACGGGTCAGGAGGTTGAACCCGAACTGTACGGGGTCCATGTCCATGTACCGCTCGGTATCCTCAAACCACGCGAGACTCACCTGCGCCGCCCGCTGCAAGCTCTCGACCAACGGCCGTCGCTCGGCCTCGTAGGCGCTCAACGCTTCTTCCCGCAACCGGTGCGAGGCCAGGGATCGGGCGAGCACGATCGAATCTTCCATGGCGAGCTTGGTGCCCGAACCCACGGAAAAGTGCGCCGTATGCGCCGAGTCGCCGACGAGGACGACGTTGTCGTGATACCAGTGGGCGTTGCGGACGGTGCCGAACTGCCGCCAGATGGACCGGTTCTTCTGGAGGCGGTGGCCGGCCAGCTCCTCCGCGAACAGGTCTTCGCAGAAGGCGATTGTCTGCTCCTCGGACGCCCGGTCCAGACAGGCAGCGCGCCACGTCTCCTCGCGCGCCTCTACGATGAAGGTCGAGTGGCCCTTCTCGTACTGGTATGCGTGGACCCGCCAGAGCCCATGACGGTCGTACTTGAAGTAGAACGTGAAGGCGGGAAAGGGGCGGGTGGTGCCAAGCCAGACGAACCGATTGGGGCGCAGATCGACGGTCGGTTGGAAGTACTTCGCGTACCGGTCGCGCACCAGGCTATTGGCGCCATCGGTGGCGAGCAGGAGGTCAGACTTCAAGTAGTCCTTGAGGTCGGTGATGTCGCGGCCGATCTCCACCTTCACGCCCAGTCCCCGCGCGCGGTCGGCCAGAATCTCGAGCATGGCCCGACGGGAGAGGCCGGAGAACCCGTGGCCCGTCGAGCTGATCACGCCACCCCTGAAGTGGATATCGATGTCGTCCCAGTGGGCCGAGGCCTTGGCCATCGCGTCGAAGGTCTCGGGATCGGCGATCTGGAGGTTTTCCTGGGTGGCCTCGGAAAAGACGACGCCGAAGCCGAAGGTGTCCTCCAACCGGTTCCGCTCCACGACGAGAATGTCGTGGGAGGGGTCGGCTTTCTTCATCAGGATGGAGAAGTAGAGACCGGCGGGACCGCCGCCGACACAAACGATCTTCACGACTCGCCTCGATGCTGCTTGAGGAGTTGTCCCGAGATGACGAGGTGCTGGATCTCCGTGGTTCCCTCGTAGATCCGCAACGCGCGCACGGAGCGGTACAGCCGGTCCACGGGGTTGTCGGCCAGGACGCCACGACCGCCGAGGATCTGCACGGCGTCATCGATGATGCGCTGCGCGGATTCGGTCGCGAAGGCCTTCGCCATCCCCGCCTCCAGGGTGATACGCTCGGCGCCCCGGTCCTTCTCCCACGCCGCGCGGTAGACGAGCAGACGGGCGGCGGTGAGGTCCGTGGCCATGCGCGAGAGCTTCTCCTGCACCAGCTGAAAGTCCGCGAGCGGCTTCCCGAATTGCCTCCGGGTCGTCGCATGGTCGAGCGCCTCGGAAAGGGCCCGGGACGCCATGCCGCAAGCCGCGGCGCCGACCGTCGGACGCAGCCGGTCGAGTGTGGCCAGGCCGATCTTGTATCCCTCGCCCTCCTCGCCCAACCGGTTCGCGGCGGGCACCCGGCAGCTCTCGAACGAGACCTCGCCCAGCGGGTGCGGGGAGGAGAGCACCAGAGGGCGCACGAAACGAAAGCCCGGCGTGTTCGCCGGGACGACGAAGCAGGAGATTCCCTTCGACCCCCGGGACCGGTCCGTGGTCGCGAACACGGCGAAGTAGTCGGCGATCCCGGCGTTGGAGATGAGCGTCTTCCCGCCATCGAGCACGTAGTCCGATCCGTCTCGACGTGCGGTGGTGCCCATCGCCGCGACATCCGACCCCGCTTCGGCCTCGGTCATCGCGAAGCCACCCATGGCTCTCCCCTTGAGCGCGGGGGAGAGCCATTTGTCCTTCACGTCTTTGGCGCCGGACATAAGCAGGGGAAGGGCGCCGAGGGCCTGAAGGGCGAACACCGCGTCCGCGAGGGGGGATGCCGCGCCCAGTGCCTCGCGCACCAGGCAGCACGAGCGCCAATCTTCCTCGCCGATCGGCGCGAGCCAGCCTCCCGATCCCAACCGGGCGAGGATCTCCCTGGCTTGCACGCGCGCCGCCGCATCGTCGGCCGGAGCCGGCAGCGGAGCGATCTCTTTCGCGGCGAAGTCGGCGACGCGGGCCGCGAAGTCGAGGTGCTTCGGATCCAGGAACGCCCGAATGGCCTGGGGATCAGGATGCGGCGTCATTCGAAGTTCGGCTCCCGCTTGGCCTTGAACGCCTCGTATGACTCCCGGAAGTTCGGATGCTCCATCAGTACGGCCTGTACCTTGGCCTCGAGCGCGAGCGCATCCTCCAGCGTCATCGCCGCCTCCCGGTTCAAGGCGTCTTTCGTCACCGCCAGGGCCGGCGAGGGGCCGCGTGCGAGCTTCTCGGCCAGGGTCCGGGCTTCCGCTAGGACGCGATCTGCGGGGACGACGGCGTTGTAGAGCCCGATCTCCCTCGCTCGCTGCGCGTCGATGAAATCGCCGGTCATCAAGAGCTCACTGGCCCGGCCCATCCCGATGATCCGGGGCAGCAGCCAGGCGGATCCCATGTCGGCGCCCGACAGGCCGACTCTCGTGAAGAGAAACGCGATCTTCGCGGTCTCGGCGGCGATCCTGATGTCACAGGCGGCGGCGATCACGGCGCCCGCGCCGGCGACGGTGCCATTGAGCGCACCGATGATCGGCCTCCGGCAATTCCGCATGGCGAGAATGAGGTCACAGGTGAGCCTGGTGAATTCCAGCAGGCCCTTGGCGTCCCGCGCAAACAGTTGACCGATGATGTCTTCGACGTCGCCGCCCGAGCAGAAGGCACGGCCCGATCCCGTGATGACGATCGCCTTGACGAGAGGCTCGGTGTCGAGGGCACGGAAGGTATCCCGCAGCTCTTCGTAGACCTGGAACGTGAGGGCATTCAGCCGGTCGGGCCGGTTGAGCGTGATCGTCGCGACGCCGGAATCGACACCATAGTGGAAGGACCGGGGTGTGATGGCCATGGCTAGGGGATCACCGCTGTCGCTTCGATCTCGACCACCGCGGCATCATCCACCAGGGCCGCCACCTCGATCAGTGACATGGCGGGGTAGTGCTTGCCCATCGCCTTCTGATGGACTTCCCCCAGAGACGCGAGGTTGGCGAGGTAGTCGGCCTTGCTGGTGACATACACGGTCATCCGGCCGATGTCGGTGGGCCCACCGCCGGCGGCGTGGACCACCGCCAGCACCTGGCTGAGGGCCGTGGCCCATTGGGCGACGAGACCGCCCGCCTGGGGGGCGGTTTGCCCCGCGACGAAGAGGACGCGCCCTTCGGCGGGCCCCCGCATCCCGTTGTTCCAGCCCCTGGGGCGTCCCGGTGGGTCGGGATTGATGATGTCGAAGCTCACGGCGGTCCCTTTCCGTCGAGCACCACGGCCGCTCCGTTCTCAGATCCGTTGCATACGGCCAGCACGGCACGGGCCACTTCATCCGCGGTGATCAAGCGGCTTTGGCCCGAGTGCGCCAGCACGGCAGCGAGCGCCTCGGGGCGCGACTTCCCGGTGGTCTGCAT
>DATBBZ010000317.1:0-1708 GCA_036270745.1 Gemmatimonadales bacterium
TAAGGCCTGGTTCCACCATCCGAGACAGCGTGGCACCCCAACTCGCCCTTAGCGGACTCCACGGCCACGTAGGCCTGTCCCGGCGGCACGTGGAAGCCCTCCGTCACCAGCTTGAAGTGGTGAATCAGGGCCTCCATGGACTCGCCCATGATGTGCCGGATGTGGTCGAGGGAGTTGCCCATCCCGTCGCCGCCGAGCGCCAACTGCGCCGGCCAGGCGATCTTCTTGTCTTCCACCATCACCGGCCCTGGCTTGAGCTTGTCCAGGCACTGCTCGACGATCTTCAGCGACTCGCGAACCTCATCCATCCGTAGCCGGTACCGGCCATACGCGTCGGACGTGTTCCACGTGCACACATCGAACTCATAGCCTTCATACCCGCAGTACGGCTGCGACTTCCGCAGGTCGTGAGGCAACCCGGTGGACCGCAGAACTGGCCCGGTGATCCCCAGCGCCATACACCCCGTCAGATCGAGATACCCGACGCCCTCGGTACGGCCCTTGAAGATCGCGTTCTCGTTACACAGCGCCTCGATGTCCTTCATCCGCTTGGGCATCAGCGCCAGGAACTCGCGCACCTTGTCCACCGCGCCAGGCGGCAGATCCTGCGCCAGTCCCCCCGGTCGGATAAACGCATGATTCATGCGCAGGCCGGTGACCATTTCGAAAATATCCAGAATCAGCTCCCGCTCCCGGAAGCCGAAGATCATCGCCGACAGGGCGCCCATCTCCAGGCCCCCGGTCGCGATACACACAAGATGCGAGGAGATCCGGTTGAGCTCCATCAGCAGCACCCGGACCACACTCGCGCGGTCCGGCACCTGCTCTTCGACATCAAGCAGCTTCTCCACCGCCAGGCAGTAAGCCACTTCCTGGAAGAACGGCGTGAGGTAGTCCATCCGAGTGACAAACGTCGTACCTTGCGTCCAGTTGCGGAACTCAAGGTTCTTCTCAATGCCCGTATGAAGATATCCAATCCCCACCCGAGCCTCGGTAACCGTCTCGCCCTCGAGCTCGAGAATGAGCCGCAACACTCCGTGCGTAGACGGATGCTGCGGACCCATATTCACAACAATTCGCTCTTCCGGCGCCTCACCGAGCGAGTCGGCGATCTCGTCCCAGTCACCGCCGGTGATCGTGAAAACGCGTCCGTCCGCGTCGTCACCCGCGCCGTAGGGATCGCCGTGCAGCTCCTCGGCCGCGATTCCTTGTGCAGCCGTCGCTGCGTCAGGGGCATCTGACATGTCGTCGGCCGCCCTCTCCGCGTGGTCCGCATGAATGGTCACTGGTACGACCTCCGCTGGTCCGGAGCCGGGATCTGCGCGCCCTTGAACTCGACCGGGATTCCGCCGAGCGGGTAGTCCTTGCGCTGCGGGTGGCCCGGCCAGTCGTCCGGCATCAGGATCCTGGTGAGCGCCGGGTGGCCGTCGAAGATGACGCCGAACATGTCCCAGGTCTCGCGCTCGTGCCAGTCCACCGCCGGGTAAACCGAGTACAGCGACGGCACATGCGGGTCAGCATCCGGACACGTAATCTCCAGCTGAACCCGCCGATTGTGCGTAATCGACATCAGCGGCACCATCACGTGCAACTCACGCCCCACCTCAAGCGGGAAGTGCACCCCCGACACACCCAGGCACAGCTCAAACCGCAGCGCCGGATCGTCACGCAGCGTCCGCGCCACCGTGACCAAATGCTCCCGCCGCAC
>DATBBZ010000318.1:0-12313 GCA_036270745.1 Gemmatimonadales bacterium
AGCAAGGGAGCCTGGGAATCGCGCACGACGCCGAGGCCATTCACCAGGAAGTGGCCTTTGCCGCAGGGCCGACCCGCCTGTTCGAAGCCATCCTGGACGAGAAGCAGTTCGCTCAGGTGACTGGCCTTCCGTGCAAGATCGAGCGAGTGCCCGGGGGCGCGTTCACTCTGTTCGGTAACCGGATCGTCGGCCGCACGATCGCGCTGGTGGACAATCAGCGCATCGTCCAGGTGTGGCGTTCGGAAGGTTGGGCCGACCCGGGTGCCTATTCCCTCATTCGGTTCGAGCTCCGTCCTGCCGGAACGGGGACGTCATTGGTCTTCGACCATGCCGGATTCCCCAAGGGGGAGGCTCAGCATCTGGCCGAAGGATGGGGAGTGCGGTACTGGGAGCCGCTGAAGCGGTTTCTCGGGTGACGCAACGATGAGGGCCCTCATGGTGTGGCTCCCACCCTCAAGTTCGTGAAGTAGGCGTCCGTGCTGACGCGGGCCCAGAGGGCGATCTGCCCTCGGCTGTCCCCCAGCTTCAGGTCGTTGACGATGAGGCAGGGCTGGGGGCTGCCGTTCACGTACAGGCGGGCCTTCGTGCCCTCCACTTCAATTCTCAGTTGCGTCCAGACGCCGGGTTCGAGATCGACATAGGACTCGTAGACGCCGGGACTCGAGTCGCGCAGCTGATTCCACGGATGGTTGGGCATGGACTCGTATTGCGTCGCCCGGTTTCGGAAGAGCTGGTCATCGAGCCGGGCGTTCTGGGGCCGGACGTAAAATCGCTCCGCGCTGTCCCCGCGTACCCGGAATGAGATTCCGATCATGCCTTTGAATCCGCTCAGGTCTCCGGCCGTCGAATACCCCTGGCGCCGGGCACCGGCGACGTCGACCTCGATCACTCCGTTGTGAAAGGGGGTGCCGAGTAGAACCGCCTGCATCTCCTCATTTTGAGCCGCCTCATGTCCCGGGAGTGGCGCGAGCTTCACCGCCTTCCGGCCGCGGTACTCCTGCCATTGCAGGCGCGTGTTGCTCGTCGTTACGGTGAGCGGCGAGTCGAGCGGGATGCGGACCAACTGCGGTGACTGGGCAACGGCGAATCGGGAGAGGCTCAGCAGGAGAAGGAATCGCATCGTCTCCTTACGCCGGGGGTGGGGCGGGGTTTCGCCTAGGTCTCAAGCTCGAGTCCCATTTCGTCCAGGAATTGGTTGCCACCTGACGGTTCTCCGAAGCGCTGATCGGCGCGCGTGAGAATCAGCCGGTCCTTCGCCCGGGTCATCCCGACGTACAGCAGCCGGCGGCCCTCCTGGATCTCATCCTCCAGCTGGTCCTGCATTGCCCGGTACCCGGGGATCTGGAAATCCTCGGCGCCCACGACATAGACCCGCGAGAACTCGAGGCCCTTGGTCGAATGCAGAGTGAGCAGGGTGACCCGGTGCGGATCGGCGGCGACGCCATCGCGCGACGAAAGCGCGACCCGCTCGAGCAGCCTGGTGATTCCTTCTGCGCTGGGCAGAGCGGCATCATCCCCCATGAGCGCCCGGAGTCGAGCGACCGCCCGCGGTTGGGCCAGCTCGGGGTCGTAGTCTCCCTGGAGGCGGGCCCTGAGCGCGGCTCCTCCCAACTCCTTCACGACCTGGTCCACGGGGGGCCCCAGGCCGGTTCGCTCGTGATCCACTTCGTAGGACTCCAGCGCGTCGCTGAAGCGGCCGAGGGCGCGGATCCGCCCGATCTCGAAGAGCGTCTTGCCCTCGCCGGCCGCCCGCGCGTCCGGCTCGAAGGTGAGTGCTACGGCCAGGTGCCCGAGGACTTCCACCAGTACCGATTTCCGGGCTCGTTGGACGCGAAAGCGGGTGAGGTGCTGAAACACGGACGCCAGTGCCAACGCGTCGTCGAGCGCATGGTGCGCATCGCCTGAGTCGACGTGGAAGCGTGCCGACAGGTCGGTAAGCTTGGCGCTCTCCTTGAACAGCGAGCGCGCGAGGGGCAGGGTGTCAAAGAAGACCATGCGGCTGGTCTCTTCTTCTCCGGCGAGCCGCCGCAGGATGGGCACGTCGTACTGCAGTCCATTGTGCGCCACCATCAGGTCCTTGCCGACAAACTCCTTGAATGCGGGCCAGACCTCCGCGAAGCTGGGGGCATCGGCGAGGTCCGCGTCCGAATAGCCATGCACCTTGGTCGCGGACGACGGGACTCCATGTTCGGGCCTGAGGAGTCGCGAGAATCGGTCGACGACCTGCCCGTCGACGACGCGCACCGCCGCAAGATCCACAATCTCGGCGGTATCCGGATCCGTGCCGGTCGTTTCCGTATCGAAGGTGACGAAGCGAGTGAGCGAATCGCTGTCCTCAGCCGCATTCGCGAGCTGCAGGGCCTTGAACACAGTCAGGGCGAGCCCGGCGCCACCCGCGTTCCCCGCACCGATCGAGACGTCATCGGGTCCGGTCTCTCTGCTCGCGTCGGGAGTCCCCACATTCCGAAGTCCGGAGGCGATCAGCATCCCTCGAAGGGCGAGGCCCAGCCCGTTCATGGGCTCGATCACGGCGGCGCCGGTCCCGGCCATGACCCGCTTAAGTCCTCCGGCGAGGCGCACCGCTTCGGGGTTGGTCGCCGGGTCGGTCAGGTCCTCATGCCGCTCTTCCAGAACATTCCGGTAGGGTGTCAGGCGCTGGGAGAGCAGCTCGTCCACGAGGCCGCCCAGCGTGCGTTCGGAGCGGCTGAGGGCGTCGAAGTTTTCACAATCGAATACGAACTTCCAGAGTTTCTTGGCGTCGGGGTCCTTCCGGTGCCTTTTCAACGCGAGGGCGCGAACGGCCATGAGAACGTCGGCGCCCTTTGCGATCGCCTCCACCTCCAGGTACAGGTCCGCAGGAAGCATTCCCTCGGCCAGCGAGAGTATGGCCGCTTGATCAGTCGGATCCCGGACGATGCGGAGCGCCCGGATCACCGGGCCGACGACGTCGTCCTCGTTGAGCGACCGCCCTCGCGCCAGACGGCAGGGGATGCCGGCGCGCAGGAGGTGGCTCTCCAGCAGGTCTCCTACCTGGTGCCTCCGGTACAGCAGCGCGTAATCCCCCCAGTCGCCACCGTTCGAAGCCATATCCTCCTTGATGTCCGCCACCAGCCACTCCGCCTCGGTGTCTTCGTCGCCGAAGCCGAGCGCACGGACGGGGTAGGCCGCGTCCCGGTCGGCGGAGAGCTGTTTGTGGAAGAGCTGGGGATTCTCTTCGACCAGCCGTCGCGCGACGTCGAAGATCTGCCGCGAGCTCCGGCAATTCCGGTCGAGGACGATCGGCGTGACCTCGTAGTCCCGCCGGAAAGAGTCCAGCATTTTCGGGTCGGCGCCGGTCCAGCTGAAGATCGACTGGTCCTCGTCGCCCACCGCGAAGAAGTTCCTATGGGGCGCCAGACGCTTGAGGATGGCGTACTGCAAGGGACTCAAGTCCTGGAACTCATCCACCAGGAGATAATCCCAGCGAGCCGATATTTCGTCCGTGACCGCTGGATGGTTCCGCAACAGATCGTCGGTGCGCACGATGATGTCGTCGAAGTCGACGAGATTCCGTCGCACCAGATAGTCCGAGTAGTCGCGGAAGATCTGCTCTTCCTTGGCCGAGAGCTTGAAGCCCTGCATGCGCCGGCGGGAGAACCGGTTCAGAAGGGACGTGCGCTCCCTCGTGTAGACCTTCAGGCGGGCCAGGATCGCCAGCTGGTACGGCTCGTCCGCGACCCCGAATCCGCGCGCCAGGCCGATGAGATCGGCCCGCTCTCGCAGGAGATGCAGGCAGAGGGCGTGCAGGGTGCCCCGCGTCAGCTCCTCGGCACGGTCCCCCAGCACTCTCCCGAGCCGGATCGCGATTTCCTCGGCCGCCTTGTTGGTGAAGGTGACGACGCAGATGCGGTCGGCGGCAATTCCCTTGTGTGTGATCAGATGCTCGATGCGGCTGATCAGACAGAACGTCTTTCCGGCGCCCGGTCCGGCTACCACAAGAACCGGACCCAGCGGGGCCTCGATTGCCTTTCGCTGATTCTCGAGCGGCGTAATGTCCATTGGGATCATTCGAAAATAGGAGCTACCGCAATGCCCGTCACCCGGTTCCTGCTGGCGTCACTCGTACCCCTCGACCTTGTCGCGACTCGCCCTGGGACCCCGCCGGTGTCCCCCGTTGCCTGGCGTGACAGCGTCAAAGCCCTCGCGGAGGCCCATCTCCAGCACATCGACTGGGGGCCGCGCCAGCCGGCGTTTTGGTTGTGCGCACCAGGGGGATGACTTCCTCGGCAAACCGCTCCATTTCTTCGAGCTGGGGGCTGAACTGGAGCAACACCAAGTCCACGCCGGCCCGCTCGAGCTCCAGCAGCCGCTCGGCGATTTGTGACGGAGTCCCCACCAGCCCGGTTTCCAGTCCCCGATTGGAGACTGAATACTCCTCGAGGCTCACCTTCCGTTCGAGCTTGGTGTTGGAGAGCCAGTCCTGGTAGTTGGCATAGCTCGACGCGTTGCTATGGACGTCGGTAATCCGCGCCACCTCCTCCCGTGCGTCCGCCTCGGTCCCCCGGCAGACGACATACCCGGCGACCCCGAACCGGAGGGGCGGTTTTGCGGCTTGCTCCCGCCGGATGCGCATGTCGGTCACCTTGGCGGCGATCCGCTCCACGGGGTCCCCATGCATCAGGTAGGCGTCGCAGGTCTGGGCTATGAGGGTCTTGGCCGTCTCGGATTCTCCTCCGGCGTAGAGCACCGGACGGGGCATGGACAGCGGCTTGGGCTCCAGGATCGCGTTCTCGATGTGGTAGTACCGGCCGGCGTAAGAGAACCGCGGTTGCGACCACATCCCGCTGACCACCGCCAGCCACTCCTCGGTGCGCGCGTACCGGGCATCGTGCTGATCGAATTCCACGCCGTACTGCCGCGCCTCTTCGGCCCACCAGGAGGACACGACGTTGAGGGTGAGCCGGCCACCACTCATCCGGTCGATGGTCGCGGCCTGTTTGGCGCAGAGGGCGGGCGGGTGGAAGGTCGGGCGCACCGCCGTCATCAGCTCGAGCCGTTTGGTGACCGCGGCGAGGGCCGCCACGGTGCTCCAGGCGTCGAGGGTCGGGGCTTCGGGGCCCCGGATGTCGTTCAGGTTCAACTCAGCAATCAGCGTGGCGTCGTAGCCGAGTGCTTCACTCCGGACCGCCAGGCGGGAGACGTACTCCCAGGTGGCCTCCATGCCCTCGTCAGGCACATTGCGAAGCCAGCCACCGAAGACGGGAAGCCAATATCCGAATCGCATGGTCAGCGCGCCTCCCGCTCGAGGTAGTCGACCAGGCGCCCGAAGGGATCGAACCCCACCACGCGCGGCGCATCGGCCACGAAGTTCGAGAGCGCGTTGATGTCGTAGTAGTAGCGTTGCCCGTCGCGGACATCGTGCAGGTACTCCACGCCTCCCACGTCGATGCTCGCGTTCTTCATGATCCGCTCGACCTGCGCGATGACTTCGGCAGAAGGCGTGAAACCCTCCACGCGCATGCCGTTCCGGGGAGCATCCACCGGGCAGGCGGCGCGCGTCAGCTCGACCCCTCCCACGGTCTGGCACACGTCGGCCGGGCAGAGGTTGAAGGAGTCGGCATCGGCGAACACCCGGATGGCATAGAGGAACTTTCCCCCCAGCACTTCCACGCGGACGATGCCCTGGTCTTCGACGGGGATGTATTCCTGCACGAGCGCGGTCTGGTCGATGCCGAGATCGAGCGCGTCGGCGCTGACCGCGGCGGCCAGATCGGCGGGGGTATCGAAACGCCTGACCCCGGCTCCGGAGCCGCCGATGTTCGGCTTCACGACGACCGGGAAGCGCAGGTCACTCGCGGCGGCGATCGCCTGCGACGGATGATTGATCACGAGGGCCTTCGGGTATGGCAGGCCGAGCCGGCGGAGCAGGTCGAGCTGGAGTGCCTTCGAGGTCTCCGTGACGTAGGCGTCGTATCCGTTCACTACCCGAATGCCGGCGCGCTTCAGAAAGGCCAAATAGTGCAGGGTGTAGAAGATGGCGTTGCCGCAGCCTCGCAGATACGCTGAGGGACTCATACGGTTGAAGACGAGGGAGTACTGCGGGTCACCGCCGGGCGCGAAACGGTGACTGGCCGCGTCGATTTTCTGATATGGCACCGAGCGGCGGTCCAGCTCCTGGAAGAGGGGCCGGAACCAGTCCGGATGCTCGTAATAGATGGCGATGGGACGATCTGCTGAGGCGGACACAGGATTCATCTCCTCTAACGGTTGAGATTGGTCGCGAGGGCCAGGGCCTCGCGGGCGGCGCGTGTGACGCCGGCCAGCACGGCGGGATCGGGAACGCCGTTCGGGAATTGGGCATCGGTGGCGTAGATGGCGGCGGCAATGGTGCGGGCACCCAGGCTCGCGAAGAGGGGCCGGAGGCCATGATCCACGGCGAGCGCATGCTCCGGACCCGCTCCGGTGACCACCGGCACGCCGACGGCGCCCGCCAGCGCATCGCGGGGGAAGAGATCGAAGAACGTCTTGAGGAGGCCGCTGTAGGTGGCCCGGTAGACGGGAGTGCCGGCCACGATGATCTGGCCCTGGGACGCGGCCTCGAGCGCCGTGGTGACGAGCGGATCCGTGCCCCGACCCAGCAGGGCGTCGGCGGGGAGTGCGCCGAGGTCGATGAGCTGGACCTCGGCGCCGGAATCCCTGAGTTCGTCGAGCACGCGCTCCACCTGGAGGCGCGACTGCGAGATCCTCCGGGGACTGCCCGAAATACCGACTGCTCTGAGCATGAACGGCCCTTCCGAAAAAGAAAAAGGCCGCAACCCTGAGGAGGATCGCGGCCGACACTGCCGGGTAACCGAGGCACCTGCTGGCCTGATGTTACGGCGTGATCGTCCGCTCCTCAGCACAACACATCATGCCGGAGAGGTGACAACAGCCGCACATCATCATGGAGGCGTTCATCGGTGTGTCCGCAACGTAGCGGTAGCCCGGACCGGCGGCAACCCGTCCAGGCCAGAGGCTACATGCCCGGACGGTTCTCCCACATCACGTTCATGATGACCCATTTCCCGTTCCATCGTGTTTCCTGGAGGTAGTCGACCCACGTGTCGGCGTCGATCCGCACCATCGCGACGTTGCCGAAGATGTCGAGGATCTTCACCTCGTTACGATGCTGGCCGTCGCTCTTGGAGTGGTGCACCGTGCCCTGGACCAGCTCCATGGCGGTCAGGTCGACCAGATGGCTGTGCTTGAGAGAGTCATCCCACACCAGGCGCTTGGCGAGGTGTGGGTGCAGAGCGCTCTCCATGCGGGGCCCGTCGTTGGTATACCAGCCGTCGATGTAGTTGTGAGCGGTGGCGACGATGCCGGAGGAGTCTGCCGCGGTCTGGGCGCAGAGCGAGGGACCGAGCCAAAGCGCGAATGCGAGTGGGACGAGGGCCTTCACGGAAAACCGTCCTCTGGAAGTGGTGTGTCAAGGTCGGTGCGGCCGTCGCCTGTGCCAAGGTCTCCGCCGCCGTGGAGGCCATGGCGGTGACGAATGGGGCCGCGCGTGTGACGGATGGGAAGCACAAAACACGCTCGGCGTTGATGCTTAGATTGGCGGCGTGAACAGGTTCCTGCGCATCGTCTTCGTGTGGCTCGGCGTCGCCGCGTTCTTCATCACGCAGAACGTGCTCATCAAAGCGTCCCGTCACATGGCCATCGACTGGCAGTGGGACATCTTCCACGAAGTCGTGTTCGCCATGATGTGGGCGGCGTGCACCTTCGTCATCCTCTGGGCTGCCGACCGGTGGCGCCTGGAGCCCGGGGCCCGGAAGGGGTCCGTGGCCCGGCACCTGGTGCTGATGCTCGTGATCGCGACGGTACAAATCGTGGGCACGTACACCGCCCACTATCTCATTCTGTCGGCCGTTGGGCGTCCGCCGACGCAATCCCTGGGCGCCCTGATCGGCGGCGGCATCATCTGGGGGGTCTTTACCGGATCTCTCTATTACTGGGTCATCATCGGGATCTACACGGCCTTCCTCTATCCGCGGCTCTATCACGCTCAACGGACGGCCGCCGCCGAGCTTCAGGCCCAGCTGACACACGCTCAGCTGGATGCGCTGCGGCTGCAACTCCACCCGCACTTTCTGTTCAACACCTTGAACGCCATCGCCGCGCTGGCCCCGGGAGCCTCGGCCCGGGCCCAGCGGATGCTCGCCCGGCTCGGCGACTTGCTCCGCCAGACGCTCGACACCGAGGCCGCTGAGATCGCCGTGGAGCAGGAGCTGAAGCTGCTCGCCCCGTATGTCGAGATCCAGCGCCTCCGCTTCGAGGAACGCTTTCGGTATTCCGAGCGCATAGCCCCCGAGACACTGCCGGCACTGGTCCCGGCGCTCCTCCTCCAGCCCCTGGTCGAGAATGCCGTCCAGCATGGCGTGAGCCGCCGGGCGGAGGGCGCCACCGTGACGCTGGCCGTCGCGCGGCGAGGTGAGCAGCTGGTGCTCGAGGTCGCCGATGACGGTCCGGGCCCCGGGAACGGGAGCAAGGGTGGGAACGGCATTGGCCTCGCCAACACGCGGGCACGTTTGACCCAGCTTTATCCGGGTGCGCACCGTGTGGACCTCGCCGCCGGTAAGGATGGCGGCGCGCGGGTGACCATCGAAATCCCTTACCGGACTGCGAGGACGGACCCCTGATGCGCGTGGTCATTGTGGACGACGAGCCGCTCGGACGGCTCGCGGTACGCCAGCATCTCGAGGGAATCCCGGGCGCCGAAGTCGTGGCGGAGTGTGCCGAGGGGAAGAGTGCCATCGACGCGATCGTGCGCGAGAGTCCGGATGTGGTGTTTCTCGACGTCCAGATGCCCGGGCTCACGGGCTTCGATGTTCTGGAAGTCGTCGGCTCGGAGGCGGTGCCGGCGGTGGTATTCGTCACGGCCTTCGACCGCTATGCCGTGCGTGCTTTCGAAGCGCACGCCGTGGACTATCTCCTGAAGCCCATCGATCCCGACCGGTTCCGCGAGGCGTACGTGCGCGCGGCCACCGCGGCGGACCGGGAAGGACGGGAGCGCACCGCCGGACGGCTCGAGGCCCTGCTGGAGCGCCTGGCCGAGCGGCCGCGGGAGACGAGCACGCCCGTAGAGCGGCTGGTGGTGCGGCACGAGGGGCGCCTGCTCTTCGTCTCCGTGGCGGGCATCGAGTGGGTCGAGGCGGCGGGAAACTATGTGAAGCTCCATGCCGGCGCCGCGGTGCATATCATGCGGCAGACCATGGAGCGTCTCGCGGCCCGGCTTGGCGACCGCTTCGTGCGCATCCGCCGCTCGGCACTGGTCAACGTCGCGGCCATCCGCGCGCTCGAACCGCACGGGAAGGGCAGCTACGTGGTGTTCTTGAAGGACGGCACCCAGCTGATTTCGAGCCGGTATGCGGGCCGGCTCCTGAAAAACCTCACCACGTAGCGCTACGCGTTTTCGCGCTCGAACTCCTCGGGGCTCACCCCGGCGAACTCCCGGAATTCATTGATGAAGTGCGCCTGGTCTGCGTACCCATGGGCCAGGGCGAATTGGGTCCAGGGCATCTGACCCCGGCGTCCCACGTCCCGGATAACTCGGTCGAAGCGTACCAGCCGCGAGAACAGTTTCGGGGACATCCCGACATGCGTGAGAAATTTCCGTTCGAGGGAGCGCGGAGAGACGTCGAGGTCCCGTGTGAGGTCGTCCATGCGCTTCTGCCCCGCCGCATCGCGGACCAGGGCCGCGGCGCGTCTCACCGTGGCGTCGGGAGGCGGGGCGGAGCGCCGGCGGTCCCACAGCACGTCCGCCAGGCGGTGCAGGGCGCCTTCGGGCGATCCATCCAGCACCCGCTCCTCCATCCGTCCGGCATCATTGCCGATGACGTCGTGCAGCATGGCGACGCTCTCGCCGATCACGGCGGCGGGGATGCCGAGCAGGGTCGCGACGCCTTCAGGCGCGAGTGAAGCACCGATGACGTGCCGCCAGCCGACCGACCGCACCACGAAGGCCTGCAGGGTGGAGCCCACGACGTAGCTGCGGTGTGGCGGTGCGACGATCTTGGCGAGCCCCTCGCCCCGCGACGGCTCACTCGCATAGAGCACGATGTCCACGCAGGCGTTCGGCGCTATGCGGACCTGCGCCGCGCCCGCCAGGGGAATGCGCATGTCCCACAGGGAGACCACGCAGTCTGCGAGGGTGGGCGGGGGAGGGGTCTCACGGTACCACTCTTCCTGGGGGCTCAGATCCGGCCTCTATCGGCGTCGTATTTTTCCAATACCCGGGGTTCCCGGTTCGTCATGTTCCTCCCGTCCAACAACGAACGGAGCTGTCAGATGCCCAAGCGGACCGTGCCGGCTCACCTGGAAGACCTTCCCAATGTAGGGCCGTCGTTGGCAGCGGACCTGCGCCGGGTGGGCGTGAATCGGCCGCGGGATCTGAAGGGGCGGAAGCCCATCGCCCTGTATCACGCGCTCTGTGAGGTGTCCGGGGGCCGTCAGGACCCCTGCGTGCTGGACGTGTTCATGTCCGCGGTGCGGTACGTCGAGGGCGCCCCCGCCCGTCCCTGGTGGCGCTACACGGCGGAGCGGAAGCGGACTTACCCGGACCTTTGACGGAGGATCAACATGCGACGCTTAGTGATCTTGCTCTCGATCTTGTGCGCTCCGGGACTGGGCGCGCAGTCGGCCCCGCAGGATGGCCTGGGCCACCCGTTCCAAGACTCGCTCGTCGCGCAATTGGCGGGTGAGTGGACGATGGCAGGGAGCATGCGGGGCCAGGCTCAGGACTATTCACTGAAGGCCGAGTGGGTGTTGGGCCATCAGTTCCTGCGGCTGGAGATGAAGGGCGCGCAGTACGAGGCCGTGTCCTACGTCGGGTACGACAACGCGAGCGAGCGGTACGTGGCGCACTGGATCGACATCTTCGGCGGCCGGGTGTCGGAGACGCTGGGGTACGGGAAGCGGGAAGGGAACACCATCCACTTCGTCTTCGAATATCCCGAGGGCCCCTTTCGGTCCGACTACACGCTGGATCCGAAGACCGGTTGGAAGATCGACATGACGCAGAAGGGGGCGGACGGAGCTTGGAAGGATTTCGCCCACTATCGGTTGTCGAGCAAGTAGCTACCTCCCGTATTCATCGTGACGCCTGAGCCAAAAGGGGCCGCGACGCCCTTCGTCGCGCCCCTTCGGCACCAGGTCGAGATAGTTGTACGCGGTGTTCATGAGATCAATGCCGCGCGCGTAGGTCGAATACGTGTGGAAGATCTTTCCGTCGACCCGATGAAAGACACTGATCCCCTCCCGCTCCGTCTCTTCGGGATCGTCGTAGATGACGAAGTTGTACATCGCCTTCTTGGCCTTGACGTCCTCAGGACGGAATGAGGCCTGGAAGTCCACGTTGAAGTCGGACGTCCCCGACGAGAGCCATTTGAACGACCACCCCATCCGCCGCTGGTACTCTTCGAGCCGGGCCAGGGGCGCGCGGGAGATCGCGACCATCGAAACGTCGCGCTGGTTGAGATGGACGATGACCGGATTGAAGTTGTCGGCCCAGAAGGAGCAGTGCGGGCACCCCACCTTGGCGTTCGGGCCGAACATGAAGTGATAGACCACGAGCTGACTGCGCCCGGCGAAGAGCTGGGCCAACGTCTCCTCTCCCTGCGGCCCCTCGAAGCGATACTCCTTGGTGACGGCCTCCCACGGCAGCTCCCGTCGGGCTTGCGACAGCGCGTCGCGGGCCCGGGTGAACTCCTTCTCCTGCTTCAGCAGCTCCGTGCGGGCGGCGATCCATTGGTCGCGTGGAACTACGGGATGATTCATAGCCGCCTCCTCATCAATTCATTCGCTTCGGCGTATGGCAGGGTGTGGTCCGCGAAGGTAAAGCTGCCTTCTTCCTTGATCTCCCGCGCCGCGTTCACGAAGCCGCCCAGCGCGGCTCGCGCCAGGGCTGACCCCACGCTGATGCGCTTGACCCCCAGGTCGGCCAGCTCCGCCACGGTGAAGCGAGCTGCCTTGAGCCCCATGACGACGTTGACCGGCTTGGTCACGGAGCGACAGATCGTCCGGATGTCATCGGCCGCGGTGACTCCCGGGGCGTACAGACAGTCCGCTCCGGCCTTTTCGTAGGCTTGTAGACGCTTGATCGTGTCCTCGAGATCGGGCCGGCTGTGCAGGTAGTTCTCGGCGCGCCCGACGAACACGAACGGGAAGGGCAGGCGGTGGGCCGCCTCCGCCGCGGCCGCGACCCGCTCGACGGAGAGCTGGAAGTCGTAAATCGGATTTTTCGGATCTCCGGTCGAGTCTTCGATCGAACCCCCCACCAATCCGGCCTCCATCCCCG
>DATBBZ010000319.1:0-2276 GCA_036270745.1 Gemmatimonadales bacterium
CCCGCGGGCCCAGTTCCCGCGGAACTCGAACCCCCGGGCGTGCGCCCGCTGCTGCTCCGGCGGGATCGTGACCTTGGCGCGCGGCCCGAAGCTGCTGGTCACGCCGTAGATGAACTGGGTGCGGTCGGACTCGAGCAGCCGGATGAAGTCCGCCCGCGCCGCGGCCATCGCCTCGCGCGCACGCGGGCCGATGGCGACCGACTCCCCGCCCTCCGACACCCGCCGGTAGTTCTCCAGCGTGAAGTCGTCCCTGCCGTTGATCACCACGGTCATGCTCCGGAAGCTAGCTGGTGCCTGCAGGGGAAGCAACGCGATGAAGCCGCCCGCGTCGGCCGAGCCGGAGATGATCGACGGCACGCGATGACCTGTGCGCAGGTGCGGCGAGGGGCCCGCCACGGGGCGACGGTGGCGGTGCACCCGGACGTGCGGGAGCGGGCCCGGCGGGCCAGGGAGGTGATGCGCACGGTGGCCGCGTCCCGGCCGGTGTATGGGCGGACCACGGGGGTGAGGGCCAACCGGTCGGTGAAAATCCACGTCCCACGTGCGCACTAGCCTGATAAAAGTCGGGAATCTTCCTGGGGCGCTTTATGATTGGGATGCACTCAAAGTCTCAGGGCCGTTTGGCGCCTCGCCGCGGAGGCTGACTAGTCCCCCCGTATTACAGATTCTCCCCGCGATGAGCACGCGGCAACAGCGCTGAAACGCAGATCAGAGCATTACGCGAACGTAATGACAAACCGGAATCGCCCGGAGAAACTCGGAGAACAGGCGAATAGTGGACGAGACCGTACGCTCATCCCATGGCCTGCGTCTGCGGCTCCCTCGTCCCCGGCACTGTGAGTGTCAGGTTGTGCGACCAGTGCCTGCGGATGATCTTGCGCGGCTGTGAGAAGGGTCGCGAGTACTGGCTGCCCTACCCCGGCCACCCGTCCTATCACGTCTCGAACCTCGGTCGGGTCCGCTCTCCCCGCAAGATCCTGAAGCCCCAGGCGGACGGCGGGAGCGGGAAGTACCTGACAGTCACCATCAACCGGAAGCGCCGGCGAGTCAGCCATTTGGTCCTGGAAACCTATATCGGGCTGTGCCCGCTGGGTGAGATGGCATGTCACTGGAACGGCGATAAGTACGACAACGCACTGATGAATTTGAGATGGGCCGAGGACGCGGACAACAAGGCCGACATGATCCGACAGGGACGCGGATGGTGGCAGAGGCGCGAGCTGGATCGCGTGTGAGCGCGGAACTTTTAGGACCGTCAAAGGTACGAGTAGTCACGACTGCGGGCAGTAGGCGTCGGCGGCGGTGGTTATGTTCACCAATCTGAGCGTCACTTGTTTGCGAATCTGAGCGTCACCGCCAATTCAGACAGGGGCAGTGTTCGCGAATGTGAGCGTCGCTGGGGGAATCAGCGATCGCGGTGAGGCTCGGGTTACCCGCTTCGGCGAACGCACGCTGGAGAGCGGGAGGCAAGCGCAGCGTCTGCGACGCTCACGCCTGCTCGCCCCCGAAGTCCGACGGGCCGCAGCCCGGATGGCCATCGCCGCGACCGAGTCCAACGGCGAGAAGACGGGCCCACGGGTCGTAGCCGTCGCCGTAGCCGAGGGCTGGGACTAACCAGGACGATCTACGTCGTCGAGCTCGATCTCGCTCCGAGGCTGGCTAGGTGATCGAGCATGGTGTCGAGGGCGGCTTCGAGCGGGGCGGTCTCCCGGCGGACTTGGCTGAGCAGCAGTCCGCCCTGGATGCCGGCCAGCGTCGCGGTGGCCAGGCGATCGGTGTCGACGTGCTCTGGTAGTTCACCTCGGGCGGCCATCGCGGCCAGTCCCTCGTGGATCATGTCCTCCCACTGTTCGAATGAGCGTGCAAGCCGGGCGCGGGCCAGTGCATCGGTCTCGGCGAGGTCGCTGGCGAGGCTACCGATCGGACAGCCGCCCGCGCAGCCCTGCCCGCGTACCATCCGCACCATCGTGTCGCGCCAGGTCCGGAGATCCTGCAGGCTCTCGATGCGGTCGAGGCCGAGTTGCTGGAACGCGAGCACCTGGTCGGTCTGGAAGTCGATCACGGCGGTCACGAGATCGTTTTTGTCGGCGAAGTAGTGGTAGAGCTGCGAGGTGCTGATTCCGGCCGCTTCCTGGATGTCCTCCAGGGTGGTGCGCGCGACGCTGCGGGTGGTCATCAGCTCGGCTGCAGCGGCCACGATGCGTTCTCGGGTCGCGCGGCCCTTCGGGGTGAGGCGATCCACGGAGGCCGGCGCCACGTGTTGTCCCTTCGACGGA
>DATBBZ010000320.1:0-2591 GCA_036270745.1 Gemmatimonadales bacterium
TCCCGCGCCATCCGCGATGTCGTCGCGCAAGCTCGTCGCCTAGCGGCGATCCCGCGGCCGATCGTGCTGATTGGTCCGACCGGAGTAGGGAAGGGCGTCCTGGCGCGCTGGATGCACAGTGTGAGCGGCCGATCAGGCGCGTTCGTGACGTTCCCCGGCGGACAGGTCGCGGACACGGTCATGCACAGCCAATTGTTCGGGCACGTGAAGGGTGCGTTTACCGACGCGAAGGACGCGTCGCCCGGCGCGTTCGTTCGCGCCGCCTACGGCACGTTCTTTCTTGACGAGCTCCCGCATTGGTCGCACGCTGCCCAGTCCACCATCCTCCGGGCGCTCGGGGACCGGGAGATTCTGCCGGTGGGTGGCCAACGCGACGTCCCCGTGACCAGTGCCGTAGTGGTCGGGAGCACTCGACCGCTGGATACGCTGCTGGCCGACGGTACGCTGCTGCCCGACCTCTGGGGGCGCCTCTGCGCGTTCACGATCACCATTCCCCCGTTGGCAGAGCGACCCGCGGACGTCGCGATTCTCGCCTATCACTTCCTGGACTTGGCCCGCCGGGATTTCAATTTTTCTCGACCATTCGGCTTTCAGCCTGATGCTCTGGAGTACTTGATGCGGGCGCCCTGGCCGGCGAACGTCCGACAACTTCAGGGCGCGGTGGAGCGCATGGCCGTGGAGGCGCAGGAAGACGATTTCGTCTCCCTCGAACGGGTCGAGTTGGTGGTGCCGGCCGCGAACGCGGCACCGCGCTTGTCCCGGGAGGACCGTCGCACGCTGATCGCCTGGGCCGTCGAACGGGCGAAGCAGGACCGTCGTCGCCCCACCTCGATCCTTCCCTTTCACCGGAACACCATCGCCTACCATCGCGGGGCACGAGTGCACAAATAATCTCGGACATTCGACGCATTTTCCGATTTCGTGCTCAAGTCACTGCACAAGCATTGGTTCTCTAGATCCGCTACGATTTGTGCAGTGTGACGATCCAGCCAAACCCACTCGTTTCTGTCGAACGTCTCGTCTGATAGTGACTTAGCCCCTTCCCGTCTTCACTACGTCAAACGCGGCACGTTCCCTGCCCATACAGGGGCGGCGTTCTCACGTCCCCCTCGAGGTGCTCAATGGTCGATGCGCCATTGATTTCGAAATTGCCCCTGCCGGAGTCGTTCGAGGCCGGATACCTCGACTACAACGGGATCCTCCCCCTCGAGATCGTGGACGACAAACTCCGCGTCGCGATCGCCGATGCGCCCGCCCCGGAAGTGCTCGACGACCTGGAGATGTCCTTCGGGCTGGCCCTCGATTTGGTGCCGGTGTCGCGTGAGGTCCTGAGTGACGGGGTGCGTCGGGCCTACGCCGCCGCCGAGTCGGTGGTTGAGTTGGTACGGGACTTGGATGCCGAGCTGGGGTCTGGCGGGGAGAGTGGCGAAACCCCCTTCACCGATGCCCGCGACCTCGCGAACCAGCCTCCCGTCATCCGCTTCGTGAATCTGCTGATTCGAGATGCCCACGACGCTAGGGCCTCGGACATTCACCTCGAGTCCACGCGGGAAGGCCTCATCGCCCGCTTCCGGATCGACGGTGTCCTGGTAGACGTGCCGAGCCCACCGAGGGGGTTGCAGTCGGCGGTGGTCTCCCGAGTCAAGCTCCTCGCCGAGCTGGACATCGCGGAGCGCCGGATCCCCCAGGATGGGCGGATCCGCGTGCGGTTGGAGGAGCGCGAGCTCGATCTCCGGGTTTCAACGGTGCCCACGCTGTACGGCGAATCGGTCGTCTTGCGGTTGCTCGATCGTGGTGGTCGCCCGGTGGGACTGGATGAGCTAGGAATGGCCCCGGAGACACTGGCGCGATTCCAGGCGCTCGCCCTCAAGCCTCATGGCATCCTCCTGGCCACGGGCCCGACCGGAAGCGGGAAGACCACGACCCTCTACGCTGCCTTGGGCCTTCGCCAGCGGACGGCTGAGAAGATCATCACCGTCGAAGACCCGGTCGAATATCACCTCGACCGCATCACCCAGGTCCCGGTAAACCGAAAGGCGGGCGTCACGTTCGCGGCCGCCCTCCGAAGCCTGCTCCGGCAAGATCCAGACGTATTGATGGTGGGCGAGATGCGGGACGCTGAAACCGCCCAGATCGCCGTGCAAGCGGCGATGACAGGACATCTGGTCTTCTCGACGCTCCACACCAATGACGCACTAGGCGCCATTCCTCGACTCGCCGACCTGAAGATCGAGCCCTACATGACGGCCGGCACCCTTGAAGGCGTCCTGGCTCAGCGCCTGGTGCGGCGGATCTGCCCAGAATGTCAGGAGCGGTACCGGCCCGACCCTGCTGTTGTGGCACTGCTCGCCCAGAAACCCGTGGGACAGGAGACCTTGTTGCGGGGCAAGGGGTGCCCGACTTGTCGGGGCACGGGATACCGCGGTCGCCTTGGGCTCTTCGAGTTGCTCACCATCAGCGATGGGTTGAAACAAGCGATCGCCCGCCTCGCGCCCGCCGAGGAGGTGCGCGAGCTCGCCATCACTGCCGGCATGGTGACCCTCAAGGCTGACGGGTGGGTCAAAGTCCAGGCGGGGCTGACGACGGTCGAG
>DATBBZ010000321.1:0-8227 GCA_036270745.1 Gemmatimonadales bacterium
GGCGGCCAGGAGGTGCGCGGTCTTGGCCGCGAGTCGCTCCGCGGTGAGGGGCACGAAGAGATTTGGGTGACCCAGATCTCCGTCGTACTTCGGGACCTCGTATTCGAGGACCAGGTCGTCGCGGAAAGTCTGCCAGGTCACGTCCGCAATGATCCGATGATCCTGGTGCCGGTCCTCGCGGTAATGGGTGAACACGAGGTGGGGACGCACCGCGTCCCGGAGCTGGGTGATGTGATCCTTCAGCTCGGTGAGCGCCGCGGGGATGTGGCCATCCCGGAACCGCTCGACCCGCAGATGTCTGGTCTTGGCGCCCGCGAGGAATTTGGTCGCGCTCGTCTCCGCCTCGGCTTCGCGCGGCGTCCCACCGCCCGACAGCACGGCCCAGTGCACCGCGACGTCGCGCTGTGCGGCCAGCAGGGTGAGCAGGGTACCGCCACAGCCGATCTCGATGTCGTCGGCATGAGCGCCCAGGCAGAGGATGACTGGGGCCTTGGGAAGCGGGAGTCCGAGCATCTTTAGGGGCGCCTGCTGCCGGAAGTCCCGTTGCCCCAGACCTGCCAGGGCGGGTTCCCGGTGGCGAACAGCTCGTCCACCCGCTGCTTCTCCTTGGCCGTGTCCACCGCGATCCAGAAGCCGTCGTAGTTGTAGGCCACGAGCTTCTGCTCGGCGATGAGGCGCTGGAACGGTTCGAGGACGAGCTCGTCGCCTTCGTGCAGATACCGGAAGATGTCCTGCCGGAGGATGAAGAAGCCACCGTTGACCCGCACGCCCGATTCCACGATGTCGTGGAAGCCGGTGACCACCCCGCTGGGATTCGACGACACCGAGTGATACGACAGATTCGGCTTGCAGCACAGGAAGCTCGCCACCGCCCCGTGCTTCTGGAAATGCTCCAGCTGCTTGGGCAGCGGCATGTCGGTCAGGCCGTCGGCGTAGTTGGCGAGGAAGACCTCGTCCCCCGCGACGTGCCGCTTCACCAGCGACAAGCGTTCGCCGATGTTGGACGACTGTCCGGTGTCGACGAACGTGATTCTCCAGTCGGCAATGTCGGAGGAGAGGAGCTCCCGCTTCCGGCCTCCCTCAGATAGCACGAAGTCGTTGGTGACGAACTCCTCGTAATTCAGGAAATAGTGCTTGATCAGGTCGCCCCGGTACCCGAGGCACAGGATGAACTCCTTGTGCCCGTAGTGGGCGTAGTACTTCATCAGGTGCCAGAGAATCGGGCGGTACCCGATGGGCACCATCGGCTTGGGCACGTTCTCAGCGTAGTCCCGGAGCCGCATTCCCAGCCCGCCGCAGAACAACACGACCTTCATCGCACGGCTCCGATGGCCGGCCGGGGGCCGGTGTTCGAGACCTTCGCCGTCCACCGCAGCTTGTCGTCGAGCCGCCCCTCTTTCATCAGCTCCTGAATCCGGCGGATCCGGAAAAACCGCGTGCCGTCCCACTGCTCCTTGCCGAACCCCGCGGCCCGGTAGCTCTCGACCAGCTGAGCCACGCCGTCGGGCACCCGCCACTGCGGCTTGTAGGCCGGAATGGCGAGGCCCAGCTTGTCGCAGTTCACCCGGTAGCTGCGGGGGTCGGGCCCGCCGCCCTCGGCGTACCGGACCTCGGTGCCGGGGACGGCCCGGCGCACGAATTCCGCCAGCTCGCTCACCCGGTAGTTCTCATCGGTCCGCCCGACGTTGAACGCCTGGGCGTGGATCCGCTCCCGGGGGGCTTCCAGTACCGCCAGGAAGGCGCGCGAGAAATCCTCGACGTGTACCAGGGGACGCCAGGGCGTCCCGTCCGACTGGACCAGGATCTCCCCGGTCGCGAGCGCCGCGCCCACCAGGTTGTTCACCACCACGTCCAGCCGCAGGCGGGGCGAGGCGCCGTACGCCGTGGCGTTGCGCAGAAACACGGGCGTGAACTTCTCGTCGGCGAGCGGACGCACGTCCCGCTCCACGAAAATCTTGGACTCGCCGTACGGCGTGATCGGGTTGAAGGCCGCATTCTCGTCCAGCATCTCCTCACCGGCCACGCCGTAGAGCGAGCAGGAGGAAGCGAACAGGAAGCGGGGCACCCCCGCCGCTTTGGCCAGCTCGGCCAGGCGCACCGAGGCCCGGTGGTTGATCTCGTAGGTGTTCTCGGTATGGAGATTGCCGAGCGGGTCGTTGGAGAGGGCGGCCAGGTGGATCACGGCGTCGAAGCCGGCGAGGTGCTCCTCGCGGACGTCGCGAAGATCGACCCGCAGGGCGCGGATGTCGGCGCGCTCCGGCCCCAGGGTGCAGCGCTCGAAGAAGTAGGTATCCAGCCCCACCAATTCGTGGCGTTGCGAGATCATCCGGGCCATGACTGCCCCGATATACCCATTGTGGCCCGTCAGCAAAACCTTCATCCAGAGACTCCCGGCCGGTTGGCGGCCATAAAGATACGGTGTTCCCAACGCCGCAGCGCGCGGCGTTCGACGGCTTCGCCCCACAAGCGGCTGATCGTCAACCGATGCTGGAAGCGAACGGCTGCGCCGGACGCGAAGAGCCATCGCATCCAATGCTCCACGAGGTCACGCCAGAGGTAGCGAGGCACGTCCAGCCACCAGACCGTGCCTTTGGGCACCGGCTCGCGGCGGGCCAGCGACCGGCCGTAGTGGAAGTGCCAATTCAGGAGAAAAGCCTGGGACGCCTGCTGCGCGGTGACCGGATGGTGCACCACGGCGGTGGGCACATAGAGCACCCGGCCGCCACCCTTCCGGATCCGCTCGCAGAGCTCGGACTCTTCACCCACCATGGGATCTCCCGGCGCGATCCCGAGGTCGTCGCGAAACAAGCCGAACCGCTCAAACACCTCGCGGCGGAATCCCATGTTCGCGCCGAACACGCCGATCGTGTCGTGACGGGTCTGCCCCAGGTCGTACCGGTAGGGGAAGGGCGCCCCCGGCGCGAGCCAGGCGGGCGGGCCCGCGAGGAACACCGGGAGGATCTTCCCGCCGGCGGCCAGGCATCGCTCCTCGGCGAAGGCGCGGGTCATCTCGGTGAGCCAGTCGGGCTCGATGTGCACGTCATCGTCCACGAAGAGCAACAGGTGGCCCGCCGCCGCCTTCACGCCCGCGTTGAGCGCCGAGGAGCGGCCGGCCACGGGCTCGGCGACGCAGCGGAACCGGCCCGGGCTCCGCCGGTCCAGGTCGGCGACGACGGCGGCGGTCTGATCGGTCGAGCCGTTGTCGATGACGACGACCTCCCACGTCAGCCCCGGAGGAGCCGTAAGCGCGTCGACATCGGCCAGCGTCTTCCGGAGCTGGTCCGCGCGATTGCGGGTGGGGAGGATGACGGATACGGCGGGGGTCATGGGGATCAGTTCCGCTCGAGGCCGAGCAGGTTCTCGACGGTCGACTTCGGGTTCAGGGCCAGGTCGAGGGCGGCGGACAGGGCGAGGGACACGATCCGCCCCCGGCTGAGTCCGATGCCGACTTCGGCGAGACCTTCACGATGGTAGCGCCAGAACTCGGCGGGCCGTCCCCGCAGCGCCGCGCCGCCCAGGAACCGGTAGTACCGGCGGGTGAGGTCCCCCCACCGGTCCCGGAATTCGTCGGCCGTCAGAAACTTGGGTCCGTACTGGTGCACGATCTGGACTTCATGGAGGAGCCAGGCGTTGTAGCCGATCAGGCGCGCGGACATCGACCCCTGATCCACGCGCGCATAGGATAGCACCTGGTGGACGAACCCGTACCGGGCGTGCTCGAGGATGTCGTAGCAGACCGCCGTATCCTCGAACATGCTGGTCTCGCTGTAGAACGGGTGCCGCGCGCGCACCAGGTCGCTCCGGTACATCAGGCTGGTCGGGGATCCGAACACCGATCCGCCCTTGAGCAAATGACGGCGGCAGACATCCCGCCCGGGCACCGAACGGCTCGGAAACTCGAGGCCCTGACACCAGAGGTAGTCTCCAAGCACCGTGTAGCCGCCCACGATCCCGATGTCGGGATCGGCTTCCGCGACGTCGACCATGCGGGCCAGGCACTCAGGAAACATCCAATCGTCCGCCTGGAGCACTTTGCAGTACCGGCTCTCCGTGCTCATCAGCGTGACGGCCCGGTTGTAGTTCGGCACCTGGGGGATGTGGGTGTCGGCGGTGACGACGCGCACGCGCGAGTCGCGCCGGGCAAACCCGTCGGCGATCGCGCGGGAGCGGTCGGTACTCCGGTTGTCGGCGACGACCAGCTCCCAACGCTGATAGGTCTGGGCGAGCGCGCTCTCCAGGCACTCGGCCAGGTAGTCCTCGGTGTTGTAAACCGGGACCACCACGCTGACCAACGGTTGGGCGCTCAGGCGGCCTTCCGGAGGAGCAGGGCTCCCAGCACGTCGTCGTACTGGCGATCGACTGCCGCGCGGTAGGCCGCCGCCCGGCGGGTGATTCCCGCGGCTACCGCCACCCGGCCGGCGCAGAGCCGGCGCACGACGCCCAGCACGTCATCAGGTGTGAAGGTGCGGATGTCGAGCCGGTTGTCGTCCAGGGCGAAATCGGACATGAGCGTGTCCACTTTACGGTCATACGAAAGTGCGACGGCGGGCGTGCCCACGACGAATCCCAGCAGAATCGCGTGCAGGCGGCTGGCGATCAGCACGTCGATGCCGGCAAGCGCGTCGAGCAGGTCTGCCACTCCTGCGATGGAGGCCGCCGGCTGGACTTCGTGTGCGGCGGTCTCCGTATCGAGCCGCGCGCGGACCTCCTGAACGGCATGGCGGTCGCCCAGATCGCTCACCACCCACCGGTAGGCGTAGCCTTCGGCGACGAGTCGCCTGACGGTGTGGGCGAGACGGCCGGTGTAGTCCTCGTACCGGGCCGCATCCGACACGGGCCACTGTCCCGGACGTTCGAAGACGATGGGCGAAACGCCCAGCACCGGGCGGTCGCCGGCCCGCGCCGGGGCTCGCGGACGCACGGGCACACCAAACGCCAGGTCGGGGATCACGGGGTCGTGTGGGTCCGCCCCGAACGCGAGCGCCAGGGTGCGCGAGCCCTCGTCCCGGAAGGACCGGTACCGCGCCCGCTCCAGGGCGCCCCGGAAGAACCACCGCTCGAGTGAGCCTTGGACCTCACCGGTGCCGGTACTCAAGATCCCGAAAGGCACGTGGTGGAGGCCCGCGAGCACCGACCAGCGATATAGCGCGTACGGATGCCCCCACGCCCCACCCCAGTGAGCGTCGAGCTGACCGCCTCCTGAGGCCAGCAGGAGATCGAACGGAGCGATCCGCGCCGACGAGCGCCGCAGGTGCGCGGACTCGGAGAGCAGGGGACCGAAGCGCCGCTCGAGAGGGGCCAGGGCCTTGCGCACGGACTTGAGGACCGCGAAGAGACGCGGGTGTGACCGCAGGCGGTCCTTGAGGTCCGGCGCTTCCGGTGCCGGCGAGGCAACTCCCCTCGCGTCCGCGAGGCCGCGGCGCGGCTGAACGCCGTAGGTCCCCGGGATCGAGTATCCCACGATGGTGTCGGCCGGGATGCCGTGCCGCTGTTCGGTGTCATCGGGATTCAGCGTGAAGGCCTGGATCCGGGCATCCGGGATGTTGCGCCGAATGCCATGAATGGCGGAGTCCTGGATCGCGGCGTCACCCAGGTTGCCCCAGCCACAGGGAGAGAGCAGGCCGACGGTCACCAATCGACCCCCGCCCGCCGTCTGGCGAAATGTGGCTGCGCTCCGCGGGACTCGGTCACGCAGGACGAGTCGAGGTCCGCGAGAACGACACCCTGAGCGGCGCCGGCAGCGGCGACGACCTCGCCGCCGGGACCGGCGACCAGGGAGCCGCCCCCGAATTCCGTTCCGTCAGCTGCGACGCCCGTCCGGTTGGTCAGCGCCAGGAACGCTTGCGTCTCGATCGCTCGCGCGATCGCCAGGGCTCGCATGGCGTCAGCGCGCTCGGCGGGCCACTCGCAGGGCACGAGAAACAGGTCGGCCCCATCGACGGCGTCTCGCTGATACATCTCGGGGAATCGGAGATCGTAACAAATGGACGGTGCGGCCGTCCACGAGCCCAGGTGTACCCGATGGCGCGCCGTCCCTGCCGTGAGGTGAGCGGGCTCCTGCATGGGGGCGAAGAGATGGGACTTGTCGTAGTGCGCGATCGGCCCGTCGGCGCTCACCAGCCAGAAGCGGTTCACCAGTTTGCCGTCGGCATTGAGGGAGATGAGGGTCCCGCCGATGACCGTTCGATGCTTCGTGGCGATGCGCTTGAGCGCGGTGAGCGTCGCCGGCGTGCTCCCCTGTGCGATCGCAGGCCATTGCTGGTGGACGTACCCCGAGCTCCAGAGCTCCGGCAGGAGGTACAGCCCGGCGCCCGGCTCGGTGTCGATCAGGCGCTCGGCGTGCGTCAGGTTCCGGACCGGGTCGCCGTCCGTGACCTCCATCTGCACCAGGGCAACGCGGAGCCGGCTCACGCGGCCGCCAGCAGGCCCTGGGCCAGCAATGCGTCGGCGGCCGCGCGGATCTGCGCAAAGGGCATCCCGGCGCGCTCGGCGATGTCGAGCAGTGAATGCGAGCCGTCGGAGAAGTTCAGCACCCAGAGCAGGGCGAATTCGAATCCCGGCAGGTGCGCCGCGCCACCGGTGGCGCCGTAGAGTCCGCGTTTGCCGAGCTGGGGCTCGCCCTTGGGGCTCAGGTTCCGGAAGCGGCCGTCGCCTTCGAGCACGGAGAGGACGGTACGAACCGCCGCGAGCGATCCCTCGAGGGCTTCCGGCTTCACCAGGCTCAGGTTGTCCGCCGAGGTGTGGTACTCCGGGTACCGGCCGTTCGGGGTCCGCATGAAGCATCCGACGGCCAGGTTGAATCCCGGGGAGCAATACTGCCGCTCGTCGTAGCCGTAGGGCACGAAGTCCGTAATCGTGTGCGGCGTTCCCGTGTGACGGAGCACGTGGGCCACCGCGCGATCGACGGGCGCGTCGCCCTGGCGCGAGCGCTTGTACGTGAACCCGCCCGCGTCGCCCACGCAGGAGAGGACCAGGCCGTGCTGGATGCGCGGGACCACGTCGTCGTGGCCGGCCAGCCAGGTGATGGACCCGATGGTGCCGGGAATGAAGAGGAACCGGTACGTGAAGCGCCGCCGGGGCTGGGCGGCCAGCTGCTGCGCCAGGGCCACCGCGACTGCGATCCCGGACAGGTTGTCGTTGGCGAGAGACGGGTGACACGAGTGGCAGGACAAGAGGACCTCGTCCCTGGTCTCGCCCGGGATCACCAGCTCGCCGTACGAGAGGGAGCCGGGCGCCAGGGTGCTGTCGATGACGACCTCGTAGTCGCCGGCCGGCAGGGCTTCCACCACCCGGTGCGCCGCACAAAACCCCCACGCCTCCGCGTAGTAGGACGTGCGGTACGGCACCCAATCGGGGTGGTCGGGGAGCGTGAACAGGTGCGGCTTCAGCTCCGCCAGCGGCATCTTTTTCCTGATGGGGGTGCTGTAGTTCAGGACATGGAGGCTCGACTGCCGGAAATCGATCACGCGCTTCCCGGCCGCGTTCGCCACATACGCGTCCCGGATGTTCCACTCCTTCGGCACCGTCCAATCGAGCACTTGCGTCCCGCTCTTCACCTCACGGATCTCGAGGGGCACGTGCTGCTGCAGGCGCCGCAGCGTCTCCCGGAGCCCGTCGCCGGTGATGCTCCGGCAGATGGGGTAGAGGTCGGTGGCGAGCGCGTGCATTTGCGCGCCGTTCAAGGACGCCGCTCCGGCACGAAGTCGGGATAGTCGCGGTCGCGCTGAATCAGGAGCGGGTCGGGGACGGGCCAGGTGATCCCGAAGGCCGGATCATTCCAGCGGGCGCCGCGCCCGGCTGCGGGGACGTAGGGTGTCGTCATCTGGTAGTAGACCACCGTGTCGTCTTCGAGCGTCTGAAATCCGTGCGCGAATCCCTCGGGGATGTAGAGCGCGTTGTGCTCGGCAGCGGTCAGGTGCATGCCGAACGCGTGCGTGTAGGTCGGCGAGCCCGGACGCAAGTCGACGATGACGTCGTACAGGGCGCCCCGTTCACAGCGCACCAGCTTGGTCTCGGCATGCGGCGCGGCCTGCCAGTGCATCCCGCGCAGGGTGCCCCGCCGGAGGTTGTGGGACAGGGACGTCTGCGAAATCCGCGGATCCAGCCCCTGCGCCGCAAACTCCTCAACGCTCCAGACCCGCGCGAAGAATCCACGCGGGTCCGAGTGCGGCTCGAGGGCTACCACGTAGGCGCCCGCCAGCGGCGTGGCGGTGAACTTCACGGGGCG
>DATBBZ010000322.1:0-1889 GCA_036270745.1 Gemmatimonadales bacterium
CAGTAACCGAGCACCCTGCGGCGTGCGCCGCGAGGTCGGCGCCCTCACACCACTTGAACGGCGCCGCCGTCAGAGACGACGGCAGGGTAACGCCGAAATTCTGCAATAGCGCGGTGAAGTATGACGACCAGCCAACGCCGACCGTCGCCGCTCCCATCGCGTATTCCAGTACTAGGTCCCACCCGATGATCCAGGCGACGAACTCGCCCATGGTGGCATACGAATAGGTATAAGCGCTACCTGCGACCGGGACCGCGGAGGCCATCTCCGCATAGCAAAGGCCGGCGAAGGCGCAGGCAAGGCCGGCCGCGATGAACGACAACGGAACGGCCGGGCCCGCATAGCGAGCAGCGGCGACGCCGGTTAGCACGAAAATGCCGGCCCCGATGATCGCCCCGATGCCCAACGTGACGAGGTTTGTGGCGGTCAGTGTCTTGCGGAGCGCGCCTTCGCCCTCGGCCTGCGCCTCTGCCTGAAGGACGTTGATGGATTTTGTAGACCAGAGACCCATGCCCACCTCGGGTGGGGGAGAGATACGGACGGACTGAGATTGGAGCCGGGCGCCAGAATAGGACCGGGCGCCCGGGGTGTCAAGCAGGCGGATGACGACTAGAGGCTGTAATTCGGTGCTTCGCGCGTGATGACGACGTCGTGCGGATGCGATTCGCGCAGACCCGCCGAGGTGATGGTCAGGAACTCGGTCTCGGTGCGCAGCGCCCGGATGTCGCAGACCCCGCAGTAGCCCATGCCGCTCCGCAGTCCCCCGACCATCTGGAAGATCACGTCCGCCACGGGACCCTTGTACGGCACGCGCCCTTCGATCCCTTCAGGCACCAGCTTGGTCGGGGAGACCTCGCCCTCCTGGAAGTAGCGGTCTGCGGATCCTTCTTCCATGGCCGAAAGCGAGCCCATCCCGCGGATAACCTTGAAGCGGCGGCCTTCCAGCAGGAACGACTCCCCCGGGCTCTCTTCGGTGCCGGCGAGCATCGAGCCCATCATGACACTCGACGCGCCAGCCGCGAGGGCTTTCACGATGTCCCCCGAATACTTCACGCCGCCGTCGGCGATCACGGGGATGTCCCCCGCACCGGACAGGGCATCGAGAATGGCCGTGATCTGCGGCACGCCCACACCCGTCACCACACGCGTCGTACAGATAGATCCGGGGCCCACCCCGACCTTCACGGCATCCACGCCCCGTTCGACGAGCGCCTTGGCACCCGCGGCAGTCGCGACATTCCCAGCGACGAGCTGCGCGTCGGGGAACGACTCGCGCAGCAGCTGGACGGTCTCGAGCACGCCCTGCGAATGCCCGTGCGCCGAGTCGATCACGATCACGTCGCAGCCCGCGTCGAGCAGGGCCTTGGCTCTGGTCTTCGCTTCCGGAGTGCCGCCCACCGCCGCCGCCACCCGGAGCCGGCCATGCTGGTCCTTGTTGGCATCCGGGTGCTCTTTGCGCTTGAAGATGTCCTTGATAGTGATCAGACCCTTCAGGATTCCATCCTTGTCCACCACCGGCAGTTTCTCGATCCGGTGCTTGCCGAGGAGCCGCTCGGCCTCTTCCAGAGTCGTGCCCACCGGCGCCGTGACCAGGTTGTCCTTGGTCATCGCGTCTTTGAGGGGACGGTCGAGCTGGCGCTCAAACTGCAGGTCGCGGTTGGTGATGATCCCGACCAGTTTGCCGGCCGAATCCACGATGGGCACGCCCGAAATCCGAAAGCGTTCCATCATCTTCAGCGCTTCCCGCAGGGGACGGTCGGGACCCAGGGTGATGGGGTTCAAAATCATTCCCGACTCCGACCGCTTCACCCGGTCCACCTCGGCCGCCTGGCGGGCGATGGGCATGTTCTTGTGGATCACCCCGATCCCGCCGGCGCGCGCCATCGCGA
>DATBBZ010000323.1:0-3976 GCA_036270745.1 Gemmatimonadales bacterium
CTCCCGGCGGAGCAGGACCTCGTCCGGGACCCCGGGGACGTGCTGCGGCACCGACAAGCCGAACACCGGCTCCGTCACATTGGGGATCTTGTCGAGCTTCCCGGCCAAGGCCGCACGGACCATGGCCCGGGTGTGCCCCAACCGCATCCGCTGCCCGGTCCCGAACCCGCCTCCGGTCCACCCTGTGTTGACCAGCCAGCACTGCACGCCGTGCTTCGCGATTTTCTGGCCCAGCAGCTGGGCGTACGTGTTCGGGTGCAGCGGCAGGAACGGGGCGCCGAAACAGGCGGAGAACGTCTCCTTCGGCTCGGTGACGCCGCGCTCGGTCCCGGCGACCTTCGCCGTGTACCCGGACAGGAAGTGGTACATGGCCTGCGCCGGCGTGAGCCGCGCGATCGGCGGCATCACCCCGAAGGCGTCGCAGGTGAGGAAGACGATGTGCGACGGGTGGCCGCCCTGACCCCCCGCCACGTGGTTCGGGATGTAGTGGATCGGGTACGACGAGCGGGTATTCTCGGTGATCGCCGCGGAATCGAGGTCGATCTTCCGGGTCTCGGGGTCCACCACCACGTTCTCGAGCACCGTCCCGAACATCCGCGTGGTCTGGAAGATCTCGGGCTCACCTTCACGGGAGAGCCGGATGACCTTCGCGTAACACCCGCCCTCGAAGTTGAACACGCCTTTGTCGCTCCAGCCGTGCTCGTCGTCGCCGATCAAGCCCCGCTCGGCATCGGCCGAGAGTGTGGTCTTGCCGGTGCCCGAGAGTCCGAAGAAGAGGGCGACGTCTCCCGCTTCGCCGACGTTCGCCGAGCAGTGCATCGACAGCACGCCGCGGTTGGGCAGCAGATAATTGAGGATGGTGAAGATCGACTTCTTCATCTCCCCGGCGTAGCGCGTGCCGCCGATGAGGATGATCCGCTTGCCCAGGTTGACGACGATGAACGTCGACGATTTGGTGCCGTGGACCTTGGGGTCGGCGGACATCTCCGGCGCGTGCAGGACCTGCCAGTCGGGCGTGAACGACCCGAGCTCCGAGTGGGTGGGACGCAGGAACATGTTGTAGACGAAGAGCGCCTGCCACGCGTTCGGCGTCACGAAACGGATGGGAATGCGGTACTCGGGATCCGCGCCCGCGAACAAATCGCGGACGAAGATCTCCTGGCCATTCAGATGGCGCAGGACGTCCGCGTGCAGGCGGTCGAAATGCTCGGGCGCGATGGGCTGGTTCACCTTCCCCCACCACACCTTCGACTCCGAAGAGCTCTCCTGCACGACGAACTTGTCGTTGGGCGAGCGGCCGGTGTGCGGGCTGGTGATGGCGCAGAAGGGACCGCCCTCGGCCAGGGTGCCTTCCTTCCGGCGCACGGCGTGCTCGACCAGCTCCGCCGGGCCGTAGTTCCAGTGCACGTGATGCTCGGGCGCGAGTCCCGAGAATTCGATCGAGGCGCCGGAACGGCGTCCGGAGCCTCGGGAGGAGGGCGTGGTCACGGTCGTGGCCATCGGAGTCCTTTTAGGTGTGAAGCCGCCCCGGGCGGCGATGTTCTCGAGCGTCCACGGCGGCCAGGACCGCCAAGTTCACGATCTCGTCCACGTCGGCCCCGCGTTGCAAGACATGTACCGGTCGGGCCATGCCGACCAGAATAGGACCGATCGCCTGAGCTCCCCCCAGGCGGTTGAGCAGTTTGTACGCGATGTTGGCCGCGTCCAGGCCGGGAAAAATCAGCACGTTGGCCGCTCCGCGCAACTTCGCAAAGGGATAAGCTTTTGTCAGAATTGAGCTTACGACCGCCGTATCCGCCTGCATCTCGCCGTCTACTTGAAGGGAGGGCTCCCGTTCGTGGAGCAGGGCCACCGCGTTCCGGACCTTCGCGGCGCTCGCGTGCGGCACCGATCCGAAGTTCGAGAACGACAGCATCGCCACCCGGGGTTCGATGCCCAGACGCCACACGAACTCCGCCGTCGCCGAGGCGATGGCGGCCAGCGCCTCCGCGTCGGGGTCGATGTTCATGGTGCAATCGGCGAAGAAGAACACGTCCTGGGGGAGCACTATCATGTAGATGCCGGAGACATGTTTGCGCCCCGGCGCCGCGCCGATGACCTCGAGCGCCGGCCGCACCGCGTCCGGATAGTACATGTCGGCGCCGACCACCAGGGCGTCGGCCCGGTCGGTCTTGAGCAAGAGCAGTGCGTGGTAGAGCGGGTCGCGGACGCGGGCTCGGGCTTCGCGCAGGGTCACGCCGCGCCGCTGGCGGCGCTCCCAGTAGGCCCGCGCCAGTCCCTCCGAATCCGTGGCTTCGGCCGGGTTCACGATCTCGATCTCTTCGAGTGTCACCCCCGCGTCCTCGGCCGCCCGTCTGATCTCCTCCGGCGCACCGAGGAGCACCGGCACGGCGCTCCCTTCGTCCGCGAGTACCCGCGCGGCGCGAATGATCTTCGGGTTGTCCCCCTCAGGAAACAGAATGCGCTGAGGATCTTCCTGGAGGTGGGCCGAGAAGCCGCGCATCACCTCGCGGGCCCGTCCCAGCCGTCCTTCGAGCTCCTGCCGGTATTCGTCGACGTCGATGACGCGCCCCGCGACGCCGGAACCGACCGCGGCCCACGCGACCGCCGGGGCCACCCACAGGAGCACCCGGGGGTCGAAGGGTTTGGGAATCAGGTAGTCGGGACCGAAGCGCAGCCGTTCGAGCCCGTACGCCCGCATCACCGCATCGGGGACCTCTTCGCGCGCCAGCGCGGCGAGGGCACGGGTCGCCGCCATTTTCATTTCTTCGTTGATCTTCGTGGCGCGGACGTCCAGCGCGCCCCGGAAGATGAACGGGAAGCCCAGCACGTTGTTGACCTGGTTCGGAAAGTCGGACCGCCCGGTGGCGATGATGGCGTCGGGGCGCGCTTTCCGCGCCTCGTCGGGCATGATCTCCGGTGTCGGGTTCGCGAGGGCGAAGATGATCGGCTTCGGAGCCATGAGGGCGAGCATGGCGGGGGACACAGCACCGGCGACCGAGAGGCCGACCAGGACGTCGGCGCCCTTCAGGGCGTCGGTGAGATCCCGCGCGTCGATGGTCCGGGCGAACTTCTGCTTGTACGGATCGAGATCCGTCCGGCCGGCGTGGACCACCCCGTCCTTGTCGCACAGCGTGATCCGCTCCCGCTTCACTCCCAGCCTGACGTAGTGCTCGGCCGTCGCGATGGCGGCGGCACCCGCGCCGCAGAACACCACGCCGATGTCGCCGATGGCTTTCCCCACCAGCTCGAGCGCATTCAGCAGGGCCGCGCCGGAGATGATCGCGGTGCCGTGCTGGTCATCATGAAAAACCGGAATCGAGAGCGTCTCGCGCAGCCGCTCCTCGATGTAGAAACAGTCCGGTGAGCGGATGTCCTCGAGATTGATTCCGCCCACCGTCGGCTCGACCAGCTGACAGAACCGGATCACGTCCTCGGGATTCTCGGAACCCACCTCGAGGTCGAACACGTCGAGGTCGGCGAACGCCTTGAAGAGGATCCCCTTGCCTTCCATTACCGGCTTCGAGGCCAGGGGACCGATGTTGCCCAGCCCCAGGACCGCGGTCCCGTTGGTCACGACGGCGACGAGGTTGCCTTTGACCGTGTACTTGTAGGCCTCTTCGGGCTTCGCGGCGATTTCCCGGCACGGTTCCGCCACCCCGGGCGTGTAGGCCAGGGAGAGGTCGCGCTGGTTCTTGAACGGCTTGGTGGGAGACACCTGAATCTTCCCGGGGCGGCCCTGTGCGTGGTACTCCAGAGCCTCCTGACGGCGGTTGGCCATCGAGGACTCAAGTCCTTTTTGGGAAAGGAGTTATGCTATCTGCGAATACCGCGAATGTCAAGGAAAGCCGGTCGCCGCGCTAGCGAATGGGCGGCAGAATGGTCGGAGTCGTGTGGTAGAGGACCTGGATCGTGGTCCGGTCGGCCGCGCTGGGGAGGGGGACCTTGGGGGTCGGGAACATGATGTCGGTCGAGT
>DATBBZ010000324.1:0-3353 GCA_036270745.1 Gemmatimonadales bacterium
CCGTACTACGTCTGGCACAAGGACACCGACTTGAAAGGCGCGGACGTGGTCATCCTGCCGGGGGGCTTCAGCTACGGGGACTACCTCCGGTCGGGAGCCATTGCCCGCTTCTCGCCCATCATGGAGGCGGTGGCGGCCCACGCCCGGGCCGGCGGACCCGTCCTGGGACTCTGCAACGGCTTCCAGATCCTCTGCGAGGCCGGCCTCCTGCCCGGGGGACTGGTCCGGAATGACCGCCTCCGGTACGTCTCCCGGCCGGTCCGGTTGCGGGTGGAGGCGGTCGATACCCCCTTCACGAACGCCTACCGGAAGGGGGAGGAGATCACCGTCCCCATCGCGCACGGCGACGGACGCTATGTTGCTGATGCACCCACCCTGGCCGCCCTGGAGGCGGAGGGACGGGTGGTATGGCGGTACGTCGGAGAGAATCCGAATGGTTCGACCAACGGCATCGCCGGTGTGTGCAATGCCGCGCGAAACGTGGTCGGTGTGATGCCGCATCCGGAGCGACTGAACGCGCCGGTGCTGGGCGGCCAGGACGGGGCCCGTGTCTTTTTCTCCTTGGAGGCTCGCGATGCGACGCAGCATGCTGGCGATCTGCGCGCTGTTGGCGGTCACCACCGCGGGGTGTGAGCAGCTCAACAAGGTGAAGGGGCTCTTCTCCAAGAAGCCGACGCCCCCACCGCCCACGCACCCGGCCACGCCGCCGGCCCAGACACCTGCTCCGGCCCCGGCCAATGCCGCCAAACCCGGTCAGACCAGACCGGGGCAGACGGCCCAACAGCCGCATGGTCCGGTGACCCCGGTCCAGGACAAGGCGTACTCGTCTCCGGACACGGGCACCGTGGCCCCGGGCATGTCGGAGTCGCAGGTCTATTCGCTGTGGGGGGCACCCACCGAGGTCCGGCACGCGGGCACGCGCACCTACCTGTTCTTCCCGAACGGGTGCGAGCGCTCCTGCGGCACCGCCGACATCGTGACCCTCGACAACGGCCAGGTGGTGGACGCCATCGTCCGCTGGTACGGACACGGCTACAGCGGCCAGTCGTCGTCGCCCCGGAGTGGTCCTCCGACCCGCGGGCACAAGGCGACGCCCCTGACCATGCCCGACACGACCAAGCATGACACCACGGCGACAACCGCACCGGCCCCTGCTCCGGCGCCCGCTGCGGCGGACACGACCAAGCCGAGGCCTGACTCCTTGAAACCGAAACCGGATTCGAGCAAAAACTGACGAACCATCCTCCTCCGCGGCGTGGACCGGTGACTCCCTTTCCAGGAGATCCGCCGGTCACGTCCGCCCTGGTCGAAGAGCACCACCTCACGCCTGACGAGTTCGCGCGCATCGAGAAGCTGCTGGGACGGACGCCGACCCTTTCCGAGCTCGGCATCTTCTCCGCGCTCTGGAGCGAGCACTGTTCCTACAAGCACTCCCGGCCCATCCTCAAGACCTTTCCCACCACGGGACCCCAGGTGGTGCAAGGCCCCGGAGAAAACGCGGGCGTCTTGCGGCTCCCCGACGGTTGGGCCGTCGCGTTCAAGATCGAATCCCACAATCACCCGTCGGCAGTCGAGCCGTATCAGGGCGCGGCGACGGGTGCGGGCGGGATTCTGCGGGACGTCTTCACCATGGGCGCGCGCCCGGTCGCCATGCTCAACTCCCTTCGCTTCGGCTCGCTGGACGAGGCGCGCAACCGGTATCTGTTCGCCGGCGTCGTGAAGGGGATCGGCGACTACGGCAACTGCGTGGGCGTGCCCGTCCTCGGGGGCGAGGTGGACTTCGCACCTGGCTACACTGGCAATCCGCTGGTCAACGCGATGTGCGTCGGCCTGCTCAAAGAGAAGGACCTGATCCGGGCTGCCGCGCACGGCGTAGGCAACGTCCTCATCACCATGGGCTCGTCCACGGGCCGGGACGGCATCCATGGCGCCTCGTTCGCATCCGAAGAGCTGACCGCCAAGAGCGAAGCGCGGCGCCCGCAGGTGCAGGTCGGAGACCCGTTCACGGAAAAGCTGCTGCTCGAAGCGAGCCTCGAGCTGATCCAGTCCGGACACATCGTGGCCATTCAGGACATGGGGGCGGCGGGTCTGACGTCTTCATCGGCGGAGATGGCGGCGCGCGGCGGCGTCGGCGTCGAAATCGACCTGTCGCTCGTGCCGACGCGCGAAAAAGGCATGACGCCTTACGAGATCCTGCTTTCCGAATCGCAGGAGCGGATGCTCGTGGTTGCCAAAGCGGACCGGGTGAAGGCCGTGGAAGCCATCGCCGCCAAGTGGGATCTGACCGCGATGCCGATCGGTCGCGTGACCGACGACGGGATGTACCGCTGCATGTGGAAGGACCAGGTGGTCGTCGAAATCCCCGGCCGTCAGCTGGTCGAGGATTGTCCGGTCTACTATCCCGAAGCCAAGGAATCGCCGGCCGTAGCCAGACTGAGGACGGAGCGTCCCACTCCCCACTCCCCACTCCCCCAAGTCGGTGAGGCGCTTCTCAGGCTCCTCGACGATCCGTCGATCGCCAGCAAGCGCTGGGTCTATGAGCAATACGACTCGAGCGTCCAGGCCCGGGCCGTGATCCATCCCGGCGGTGATGCGGGAGTGCTCAGAGTTCAGGGGACCGACTTCGCGCTCGCCGTGACCACGGACTGCAACTCCCGGTACCTGGCCCTCGATCCGTACGAAGGCGGAATGGCGGCCGTGGCCGAAGCGGCGCGGAACGTTGCGTGCACCGGGGCCCGCCCCCTGGGGCTCACCGACTGCCTCAACTTCGGCTCCCCCGAGCGGCCGGAAGTGTTCTTCCAGTTCCGGGAAGCGTGCCGCGGTATCTCGGACGCGTGCGTGGCGCTCGACACGCCGGTGACCGGCGGCAATGTCTCCTTCTATAATGAGAGCCCCACCGGTTCCGTGGACCCGACCCCGGTCATCGGGATGGTCGGGCTCCTCGAGCATGCCGACCGTGCGGTCCCGAGCCACGCCTCGGGCGCTGGCGATGTGGTGCTGATTGCCGGTGACACCTCCTCCGAGCTGGGCGGCTCAGCGTACTGGGAGGTGATCCAGGGATTCCGAGGCGGAACGCCCCCGCGCGTTGATCTGGTCGGCGCCCGCCATCTCGTCGACTTCCTGGTGGGAGCCGCGAGCGGCAGGCTGCTCAAATCCGCCCACGACGCGTCAGCGGGTGGACTGGGTGTGGCCCTCGCCGAAGCGGCGATCGGCGGGCCCTATCAGAACGCAGGGATGGGCCTCACCGTCGATCTGTCCAACTATGCCCCCGCCCTCTCGGACGGGGACCTGCTTTTCAGCGAGAGCCATAACCGGGCGGTGCTTACGGTATCCCCGGACCGGGTGCCTGCCGT